>NZ_JBALEQ010000113.1:0-182308 GCF_036917775.1 Nostoc sp. | reverse complement strand
TGTTCGACGAGATTCATACTTGTTAGCTATCCATTTATTTCCACCCTATACAAATCATTATTATTTTTCTCTCGTTGTATGAAACCACCCTGCTTTTTAAGGGGGATTTAGGGGGATCAAGATATGTGCAACTTCACATCAAATTGGTATGAGGTATCAAATTGTCTCTAAATAAATACATTCATCTGTCCATTCAGCAAGGCTTGAATTAGGAAACAGAATCTATTGCAACCTTTTAAACTCAACCTGTGGCGGCAATTGTGGAACAACCATTGCCGTTGCTCACAGATGATGTGACTGCTGATGACAAGGTTGTTGAAGATTGTCAAAATTGGCTGAGTTTTCATCAGGTTTGGGGACAATTGCCAGTAGAGGCACTGCAAGCGATCGCCCAGTCATCCCCATCTTTAGACATAATCACTTCAACATCCTGGGGAATAAATAAGGCAGGGAGTAAGGGGGGAGAAAAATTACCTCTTTCCCTTCTGCCTCTTCGCAATGCCATAATTTAAAGTCCAGCCAAACGATGGCAAAGTTTCAAACTCAGGGACGATGAAGAATTAGCAATTAAATTGACAAAATCACACTATAAAGAGTGATATTAAGCGATAGATAGCGCTTGTAAAGGACTAACGGGCATGATTAAATCTTGGATGGTGATTGGGGGCGTGGCTTTCTTGGTTGCTTTAGCTGCTAACGTGATTACGCCTAGCGATCGCCAATGGTTCAAGCGCTTACAACGACCAAGATGGCTAACTTTTGAGGGCGCGATTCCAATTATCTGGACTGTAATATTTATTTGCGGTGCTTGGTCAGCTTATATTGTCTGGGAAAAAGACCCAGGAAGCAACTCAACCTGGTTAATTATGGGTTTATACTTGCTGTTAGAAATTGTGACCATTGCATATACTCCTGTAATGTTTCGGCTTCGCAGTCTGAAAGTGGGCACAATTCTCGGTGGTACAGGTTTTATCATTAGCGCTTTATTGATACTTGCGATCTTAGGTATTTCTGGTTGGGCAGCATTGCTATTAGTTCCTTATTTGCTTTGGAGTCCCATTGGTACTTATACCACTTGGCAGATGATCGGTCTCAATCCTCAAGATGCCTAAAGTTCGCACCAACGAATGATTAAAGCTATGCCCTAAATTGTCAAACTTGCAGTGTATGACTTGACAAAATACACAAAGCTTGAGGTCATTATGATTCCATCTTGGATAATAATTGGGGCTGTAACTTTCTTTATCGCCCTTGGTAGTTTCTTGATTACGCCGCGTGATGTTAAATGGTTTGCAAATTTAAGTCGCCCGCGTTGGCTAGTTTTTGAGCCATTGATTCCAATTATCTGGACTGTAATTTTTGTTTGCGGTGCAGCTTCAGCTTATGTTGTCTGGGAAAAAAATCCCGGAAGCCCAATTACTTGGCTACTAATGGCTTTGTACATCTTGGTGGAAATTATTACCGTCGCCTACATACCTATAATGCTGAGATTTCGCAGCCTCAAAGCTGGAGAAATCCTTGGATTAGTTGGTTTGATTTCAGGCGTTGTCCTCGCAATCTGCATTTTGCCGATTTCTCTAATGGCGGCGCTGTTACTCCTTCCCTATCTAATTTGGACTCCTATTGGTACTTACACTACCGACGAGTTAAAAGAGTTAAATCCTCTAGATGCTTGAAGAAGTATTCAGTAGTCTGAATTCAGTAGTCAGAAGAAGAAAGTGTGGGATGAACGCTTATTTATTCCTTATGGATTCCGCAAGAAAGATTTAGCATTTAGTTTCACCATTTATTCAGCGTTAGATTGAGTAAGTCCGCCAGTCAGACTCCAATTCAATTCTGTAGCTTGCTTCCCTGAAAGGTTATTCTGAATTCTGACTTCTGAATTTTTTTGTGATAACGCATCTATGCAATACGGCCATAACGTGCTGTGACAGGATTGGCTGGATTAGATTGATTATTCAGCCAAGCCCACATTTGATCGCCAATAGAAAAATGCCACCATTCTCTAGGATTGCGTTGAAACCCTGCTTTTAACATGACATCTTGCAATAGCTGGCGGTGAGCATGATAGTTTTGTGCTTCTGGGTCGTCATTATTGGCATAATAATCGGGATGCGATCGCTCTGACATTTCATCAATGGGCGAACCCATATTTACTATTTGCCCAATATCATCTATTAAAGTCACATCCACCGCCGCACCTGTACTGTGAGGAGGCGGAGTTTTTTCATCCAAACTTGGTGCAGCCCAAATTGCATAAACCGCTTCCCAAACTTCTTGACGTTGGTTTGGGGATAACTCCACATTAGTTAATCCCCTATCCTGCACTGCTTGAGTGAAGCTGTAATCTACCATAAACTGCTGAACTGCTACTGGGCGATAAGCATCAAAGATTTGAATCCGCCAGTTAGGATGCAAAACTTCAAGATAATTTTGCGCTTGGATCAAATTTTCAATAACGCTTTGACGGAGATAATAAGGGGAGTGTTTACCATAGGGCGCACCTAATTTTTCATAAGGATGGGGAGATTCCACCGCAAACAATTCTAAAGGAATCTCTATTAGTGGTTCACCACACTCGAAAATTGGGATTTGATGATAAGGTCTCATCTAGTCAGCTACACAGGACTTACGGATTTTAACGCAAGCATATCATTCTGCGTAACGAGTCTCTTCTTTCTCTGTGTCCTTTGCGCTTCTGCGTGCAATACCAATTTTTCTCAATCCTAAACAGTAAACCAAAAACTTTTTTTCCAAAGGGTAAACGCTAATAATCTGCTACGTATACAGAGTTATATAGCCTTTCCTAATCACATAAGGTACATCATAGCCCCCTCTCGAAGAATCTACGGTGTACACACAAATCTTTTCGTCCAGAACACGAGCCTTTTCGTTCAGAACACAAGTATTTTTTGAGCCTTTGAGGGAATGAAACAGCTTTGGTTTTCGAGATAGGGTGGGGTGGGGGTTATTGTACCTAACTCAACTGAGAACCGCTATAAACTAATATCAGTTGCACTCGACTTAATAAATTCTCAACATTTAAGAAACTGGTTTGCTAATTGCTGCTACTGTACCTCATAACAGCCGGAACTGCTGTAAATATGGTTCAGTTAAAGGCTACTGGCAACAATTTTCGGTTTTCGAGACGCGATAAATCGCCGTCTCTACAAGTGTTTTGGGCTTATCTTAACTGTATTAGTCTATGAATGACTTTAAATTTTATCATTGAGGGTTCGTTTTTTCAAAAATGCTCAATCAAAACCAAACACCCTTATTAAATGCCTTAAAAGACAATGCAGCAAGACCTCATGCACCTTTTTATACCCCAGGGCATAAACTAGGTGAGGGAATTCCTCAACCTTTGGCTGATTTACTTGGTAAAGCTGTATTTCGTGCTGATTTAACCGAACTAGCAGATTTAGATAATTTGTTTGCACCCCAAGGCGTTATTCAAGCAGCGCAACAACTAGCAGCAGAAGCTTTTGGCGCTTCGCAAACATGGTTTCTTGTCAACGGTTCTACCTGTGGAATTGAAGCAGCAATTCTTGCTACCTGTGGTACGGGCGATAAAATCATTTTGCCTCGCAATGTGCATTCTTCTGCGATCGCTGGTTTAATTCTCTCCGGTGCAATACCAATTTTTCTCAATCCTGAATACGATCCAGTTTTAGATATTGCCCACAGCATCACGCCCAATGCTGTAGAATCTGCACTCCAACAACATCCCGACGCTAAAGCAGTGTTGACAGTTTACCCAACATATTACGGCGTATGTGGAGATTTAAGTGCGATCGCCAATATTACCCATCAATACAATATCCCTTTACTCGTAGATGAGGCACACGGCGCACACTTTGCCTTTCATCCAGAATTACCCCCTTCCGCTTTAGCCGCAGGTGCAGATTTAACTGTACAATCCATCCACAAAGTACTTGGTGCAATGACACAGGCATCGATGCTGCATATCCAAGGTAATAGGATAGATGGCGACCGCATCAGTAAAGCTTTACAACTCGTACAATCTACCAGTCCTAGTTATTTACTTTTAGCTTCTTTAGATGCAGCGCGTCAACAAATGGCACTCCACGGAAAAATGCTGATGTCTCGCACATTGCAACTTGCCAATGAAGCTAGAACAAAAATCAGTCAAATTCCTGGATTATCCGTCTTACAAATTCTTAGCCCCCCTTATGAAGGGGGGTTGGGGGGATCTTCTTCTCTAGGTGGTTTGGTGGGATCTCCTGGCTTTATGGCTTTAGACGAAACGCGCTTAACTGTCACTGTTTCTGATTTAGGCTTAACCGGATTTGAAGCAGATGAAATTCTAGATGAAAAATTTGCTGTCACTGCTGAATTCGCTTCACTGCAACATATCACCTTTATCATTAGTTTGGGCAATACCCCAGCCGATATCAAGCAATTAGTGCAAGGTTTTACCACTCTTGCTAAAGAATATCGCCGAACCAACTTGACTGTTACAAATCCTAATGGGCAAAATCTTTTAACTACACAGGAATATACTCTACATTTTTCTCCCCGTGAAGCCTTTTTTGCTGTCAGTGAAACATTGCCTTTAGCAGAAACAAGCGATCGCATTTGCGCTGAAATCGTCTGTCCCTATCCCCCAGGCATTCCTGTGTTAATGCCGGGAGAAATCGTTACTAAACCAGTTATTAATTACTTGCAGAAAATTCAAGCAATGGGGGGATTTATTAGTGGTTGCACTGACACCACTTTCAAAACTTTGAAAGTGGTGAAATAACATCCTAATTACTGTATTCTTGGTGATTAAATTTTAAGTTATCAGGTAACGGTAAATATGCAGTTTCAAGGGTATTTAAGCAAAAATACACAGTAATTCTACAGCTATGAAACTTTTATGAAAATAGTTCGCAGGCTAATGTCATCTTTGATTTATAACCATAGGATAAGATTGATGATTAATAAACCAAAAAATGAAATCAAAAATCTATTATATTTGGGGATTAGTAGCAGCCCCGATTGTATTCACTCTAACGCTGAGTTTCTCGGCAAGAGCGAATGCAGTTGAGTTAGGCGCTGCCTCTGATTACAATGTATTTGTTTTGGGAGATATCACTCAAAAATATACAGATATTGAAGGAAAACTTGCTGCTGGTGGTAACGTGAATTTCGTCGGCGGACTCGGAAGCAGACTTTCTGGCAATAGCGGTAATGTAGTCGTAGCTGGAAAAAATTTAACTCTCAGCAACGGTCAAGTCTACCACGGTAATGCTGTTTATGGAGGTAGCGCCAATGTGTCCAGCAATGTGGGATTTCCCCAGGGAACTCTCACCAAGGGTAATCCCATCGACTTCAATGAAGCAGGGAAAGAATTGCGAGGGCTATCTCAATATTTGGCAACCTTAACTCCTACTGGTAAAACAACAGTTCAATCTTGGGGGGCTATTAACCTTAGTGGTAGTGGTACTGCCTTCAATGTTTTTAATCTTGCTGGCTCAGATGTCTCCAAGACAAACTATTTTGAAATTAAGGGCGATGCAAATTCTACTATTGTTGTCAATATCAGTGGTAAGGATGTGTCGCTGCAAAACTTTGGCTTCAATATCCTTGGCACAGATAAACAAAAGGTGATCTACAACTTCTATGAAGCAACAAACCTAACCGCCAGTGGAATTGGTATCCAAGGTAGTATTCTTGCTCCTTTGGCTAATTTCAATTTCAATAACGGTCAAGTTAACGGCAACGTAGTAGTAGCTTCTTTGACAGGAAATGGTGAGTCTCACAACTATTTGTTTAATGGCGATCTACCAGATGTCCCAACTAGGTATTACACTCCGCCTAAGCCTCCCACCCGTACTCAGGTTCCAGAACCGGCAAATGTTCCAGGTTTAGGATTAATTGCTGTAGCATTTGGTTTATTTCGCTACAAACGCAATCAAGCAGCTTGCTAAAATAATCAGAAATTTTTGGCAGCATAGCGCATGACGCGAACTTGTTTAGAGATTTTCGCTCATGCGCTATTTCCTTGCTCCCTACCTTCTACAATAAGGATAGACTTTATTGAGATTTGTATAGTTGGGGAAAAGCTGTCATGGCTCCCGCCGTTTTAATTCAGAATCTGCAAAAACGTTACGGTACAGTGGTTGCCGTCCAAGATGTTTCCTTTCAGGTAGAGCCGGGAGAAATCTTTGGTTTACTTGGCCCCAACGGTGCTGGGAAAACTACTACCTTGCGTGCCTTGTGTACGCTGACCACACCGGATGCTGGCAAAATCGAAGTATCTGGCATCTCTGTGTTAGATAATCCGAGGGTGGCAAGGCAACGACTAGGCTATGTTGCTCAGGAAGTAGCTATAGATAAGGTGCTAACTGGAAAAGAACTGCTGCAATTGCAAGCAGCACTTTATCACCTTCCACGCGCAGTAGCCAAACAGCGCATTGAGACAGTATTAGATTTACTCGGTTTGCAAGAATACGCCAATAAAAAGACAGGAACCTATTCTGGCGGTTTACGCAAGCGCCTAGACTTGGCTGCTGGGTTGCTCCATGCACCAGATGTTCTGGTATTGGATGAGCCAACTGTAGGACTTGATATAGAAACCCGCTTTGTGGTGTGGGATTTCCTGCGAAAATTACGCGCCTCTGGGACGACGGTAGTAATTACCAGCCATTACCTAGAAGAAATTGACGCTTTAGCCGATCGCGTGGCAATTATAGATCGGGGCGTGGTAATTGCCTCTGGGACACCTTCACAATTAAAAGATCAAGTCGGGGGCGATCGCATCACCTTGCGAATCCGCGAGTTTTCCCCCAGTGAGGAAGCAGAAAAAGCCAAAAACCTCTTGCAAACTTTGCCCTTTGTCCAAGAAGTCATTATCAACAGCGCTCAAGGTAATTCCCTCAACTTAGTGGTGACACCTCAAAACGATGTTCTCATTAACATACAGCAAGCGCTGAATACTGCTGGCTTGCCCATATTTGGTATTGCCCAATCCCGCCCCAGCCTCGATGACGTTTATCTCGCCGCTACAGGACGCACCCTAATGGATGCAGAACTGGCAGCCGTTGCCACTCGCGATCCCAAAGCTGAGAAAAAGCAGCTTATGAGATAGGGGCAGGGGGCAGGGTGCAGGGGGGCAGGGGAGGTAAGGGGAAATTATTGAACAAATCTCTCCCTTGTCTCCCCCCTCTTCCTTGTCTACCTTGTCTCTTATTCATACCCAATTCCCAATTCCCAATCCCCAATTCCCAATTTCTATGAGCGTTACTCCTAAATCTGATATCAATTGGCAGTCATTAGCATCGCCACCAGCAGATGTTAATGCTGCACCTAGCTTTTTCGGTGAATTAGTACAAGAGACGTTGGCTTTAACTCGTCGCTTGTTTATTCAGTTGCAACGCCGTCCCTCGTCTTTGGTTGCCGGAATTATTCAGCCAGTCATGTGGTTGATACTGTTTGGTGCTTTGTTCCAAAATGCCCCCAAGGGTATATTTGGCAATACAACAACAAATTACGGACAATTTTTAGCTGCGGGTATTATTGTGTTTACAGCCTTTGCTGGGGCGCTGAATGCTGGTTTACCTGTAATGTTTGACCGCGAGTTCGGCTTTTTGAATCGTTTGCTGGTAGCACCTTTAGCATCGCGGTTTTCCATTGTCTTTGCTTCGGCAATCTTTATCATTAGCCAGAGTTTGCTGCAAGCAGCCGTGATTGTAGCGGCGGCGGCGTTCTTGGGCGCTGGACTACCCGATGCAGTTGGTTTAAGTGCGATCGCTCTCATTGTCTTCCTCCTAGCTTTAGGCGTAACAGCCATCTCCCTCGGTTTAGCTTTCGCCCTACCCGGACACATTGAACTGATTGCAGTGATTTTCGTCACCAATCTACCATTATTGTTCGCTAGTACTGCTTTGGCTCCTCTATCGTTTATGCCTCAGTGGTTACAGGTTATCGCTACCCTGAATCCTCTTAGCTATGCGATCGAACCCATTCGCTATCTGTATCTCCACAGTAGTTGGGGACTAAGTAGTGTAGTTATGCAGGCTCCTTGGGGTGATGTTACCTTTGGGGGAGCGTTGCTGGTATTGTTTGGCTTCGCCGTTGTCGCTTTACTGAGTATTCAACCCCAACTACGGCGGACTCTTGCTTAAAGGGATAAAATAGAGCAGTTTTAGGGTCAAAATCCCATGAAAAAACCATTTTTACAAATTCCTAGACTCTTTGTAGCTACCGTAGCAGGCATTAGCTTTGCTTCCTTGCTCATGGCTCAACCAAGTTCGGCTCAAGTCAGCAGCCCAGCAGATTCTTTTCCTAGTAATAGTACAACAGACCAAAATACCGATCCGTTCTCTCGTTCAAACGCAGACAATTTCAATATGTTTGACCTGATTCATCGGGCAAATTTTGGGACTCTCAACTGGAATTCTGACCAACAGAACGAACAACTAGACTCAGCCGCAGCAGCCTTTAAAGCAAGGCAACAAAAACTAATTCGAGGTGAACAACAGCAAGCAAGCCCCAGTTTGCCATCGTTTACACTACCATCAGCTACGCCGCCATCGGTTACACCACAATCAGGTAACTGAATTCAAGCAAAGAACCCCAAGCCTCTAGAGGCTTGGGGCTGAGACTATTTAAAAAATCCTTAGTTATTAGGTAAAAAACTACAGCCCAAGCACAGCCAAAACATCGCTAGCATGGGTGGTGGTATTTACACTAGTGTCAACATGGGTAATTTTGCCGTTGGGGTCAATTACGTAGGTGACGCGCTTGGCATAACCACCGCCATCCACATCGAAAGCTGTGATGAGCGATTTGTCGGAGTCAGCCAGTAGGGGAAAATTCAAATCATATTTTTGGGTGAATGCTTGATGAGACACTTCATCATCTGCACTGACTCCCAAGATAACAATATCTTTACCTTGATATTGAGCCTGGGCATCTCGAAAACTACAGGCTTGTTTGGTGCAGCCTGGCGTATCATCTTTGGGGTAAAAATACAAAACTACGGTCTTTCCAGCAAAGTCAGATAACGAGACTGTGTTGCCGTTTGTATCTTTGGCGGTAAATGCAGGTGCATCCGTACCAACTGCTAGAGGCATAATTAACCTTTCCTGTTTCAGATTGTTGATGCACTTGAAATTTTACATTAATTTATAATCATTAAATATAATTACTAAAAAATAGCATAACTATACTTTAGGTAACTAATTTTGGTTAAATGAGGTATATAGTACAAGAAAAAATATATTCTTAAATTAATCTTTATCAGAAGAAAAATTTTACCCCCAACAAAATGGCTGCTGCTGATTCCCAAAACCCAAATATTTTTATCTATCCTCAAAGCACAGTAGAAAGAGCCGAGCGATCGCTAGTGTGTTCGCCCTTCAATTTATCTTTATTTGAAGTCATGGGACACCAGAGTGTTTCAGTAACTGCGATCGCTCTGGAAAATGGACTCAAACAGGGCTATACCAAGCGCCCTTTATCAGAATTAGCCTGTGATAACGCCTTGGGCTGGCTAATCCAAGTGGGAGTATTGCGGCGAGAAGTCGATGGACAGGGAATTACAGATAGTTTTCGCCTCACTCCCTTGGGTCGCCAGTTGGTGGAACAATACCACGGAAAAAACTGGCGGACACCTTCATGGCGCGATCGCTTATTCGATGCTGTGATTCGTTGGTTGCGGATACCTTTTTAGAATAAAAAACCCAAGAGTTAGGATTACGCAATCAAAGGGAATAATATATACGGAAACATCACATCTGTTCATGAAGTCTTTACAATGTGGTGGAACAATGGGCATTGTACAGAGAGAAGGGATTAAGGAGTAGGGGACAGGGGGAAAAAAGTAATGCTATTCTCCCCAATTCCCAATTTCCAATGCCCAATTCCCTAGTATCTTGAAAAACTAACTAATAACAACTATGAAATCAATTATGGTGGTGGGGACAACATCCCACGCAGGGAAATCACTTTTAACTACAGCTATTTGTCGCATTCTGTCGCGGCGTGGCTGGCGGGTGGCTCCCTTTAAAGGTCAAAATATGGCTTTAAATGCTTATGTTACTGCCAGTGGTGGAGAAATTGGCTATGCCCAAGCAGTGCAAGCTTGGGCTGCGGGAGTTGTGCCTTGGGTAGAAATGAACCCAATTTTACTCAAACCTCAAGGGGATATGACCTCCCAAGTAATTATCAAAGGTAGGTCTGTAGGGAAAGTAAGTGCCTCAGATTACTACGAGCAATATTTTGAACTGGGGTGGCGGACAATTGAAGAATCGCTACAGCATTTAGGAACAGAATTTGACTTGGTGGTTTGTGAAGGTGCCGGTAGTCCAGCAGAGATTAACCTCAAGCACCGCGATTTAACTAATATGCGGGTGGCAAAATATTTGAATGCGCCAACGATGTTAGTAGTTGATATCGATCGGGGTGGTGCTTTTGCCCATGTGATAGGAACCTTAGAGTTATTGGAACCAGATGAACGCGCTCTAATTAAGGGTGTAGTAATTAACAAATTTCGAGGACAGCGATCGCTCTTAGATTCGGGAATAAAATGGTTAGAAGAACGCACAGGTATTCCTGTTGTTGGTGTAATACCCTACTTGCAAGAAGTGTTTTCGACCGAAGACTCCCTGGATTTGCTAGAGCGTCAATCGTCGTCAAGTAAAGCCCAAACAGACCTCAACATTGCCGTCATCCGCTTACCTAGAATTGCCAATTTCACTGACTTTGACCCACTGGAATCAGAAAGCACAGTTTCGGTAAAATACTTAAGCCCTAAGCAAGATTTAGGACACCCTGATGCCGTAATTATCCCAGGTACAAAGACCACAATTGCTGATTTACTGCTGCTGCAAAAAAGCGGTATGGCAGAAGCTATTCAACACTATGCTGCTTCTGGCGGAACCGTTTTAGGTATCTGCGGTGGCTATCAAATGCTCGGTCAAATCATCGCCGATCCAGAAGGGATAGAAGGACAAGCTGGCAGATTTCAAGGGTTAAATCTTTTACCAATTAGAACCGTAATTACCGGACAAAAGATCGCCCGCCAGCGCCAAGTTAGCTCAAATTATCCACAGCAGGGCTTACCAGTTAATGGCTTTGAAATTCATCAAGGGCGATCGCGCATTGAGCAGCAAGGAATAGATCCTCAATCCTACCATGCCCTATTTGACGATATTAATTTAGGATTAGTGGATAGTTGTCAATCAGTGTGGGGAAGTTACCTCCACGGGCTTTTTGATAACGGCCCTTGGCGACGCGCTTGGTTAAATCGCCTCCGTCAACAGCGCGGTTTAAAATCTTTGCCCACGGGTGTTGCTAACTACCGAGAACAGCGGGAGCAGATTTTGGATTCCTTAGCTACTGAAGTAGAAAGCCACTTAGACTTAAGTCCATTTTTGTCTTAAACTAGGCTCTGATCGGAAATTTAAAAAGGATCTATTGTTTGCACATCAGGGTAAAGCAATAAAAACTACTTTGAGTGTGTCCCAATTACGAATTACGAATTATTATCTAATGATTGTTCGTGTCCACTTTTTACCAGATGATGTGACAGTAGATGCCGAAGTGGGAGAAGCCATTTTGGATGTAGCAGACCGGGCTGGAGTATTTATTCCCACCGGTTGTCTAATGGGGTCTTGTCACGCTTGCACCGTCGAATTAGAGGATGGAGAGATCATCCGCGCTTGTATCACCGCAGTACCGCTACGTGAGGAATTGACGATTAATTTGTTTAGTGACCCAACTTGGTAATGTCAGCCCTGTTACTCTGAAGGACTGATATGCTATGCGGATATTAATTGTGCTATCGTTAATATATTAAATTATGAGTTACGTAACGCATAATATCTACCATTAGTAATTTATGTCTCCGTCAGACAAATATCCTAAGTTTAAAGATAAAAGGACGGAGCGGTTTGCTTTAGGTGAGAGAGTAAAAGAGTTTCAGGCTTTTACAGATCAAGCATATAAACGACTTGATATATTAGAAGCCGCTACTAGCAAAGAATCTCTTATGAAACTACCGAGCAACCATTTTGAGTCTTTAGAAGGCGATCGAAAAGGTCAATATAGCATTCGGATAAATAAGCAATGGCGAATTTGTTTCAATTAGGCAGATGAAGAATCTAAACTTTTCAACATAGAAATTACAGACTATCATTCTTAAAGGAGAGAAAAATGGCACGACCACCTATCCATCCTGGGAAAATTCTTGCTGATGAGCTTCACGAATTGCAGATAAGCGCAAGTGAGTTAGCACGTATCCTTCATGTACCAACAAACCGGATTACTGAAATAATTAATGGTGAACGGGCAATTACTGCTGACACGGCATTACGATTAGGGCAATGGTTTGGTACTGGTGCTGAATTATGGATGAATTTACAAAAAAATTATGAGCTTAGACTAGCTGAACAAAAAATGGGTGAAGAAATTCAGGCTACTATTTCACCCCGGATATTACCTGAGTTAAAACAAGTCAAGGCATAAACAAAAATCTAATCAATAGACCTCTTGCGTAAATCGAATAGACCCTCCTTAATCCCCTGTGGAAAAATCACGATTTCAGGTAAAGACGGAGCAGATGCTAAACGCTACTAATAGAAGGAAGTGAGACAGGCAATTGAGGAAGTAAAAGGGAAAGAAAAAGATGAGTAAGCTTAAGTACCAAATGATTATTCAATAGTCTGATGAAGATGATTGCTTCTTAGTCGGATTTCCTGATTTTCCAGGACAACGTTGGCGGACTCATGGGGATACTTATGAGTTAGCTGTGGTAAATGGAATTGAAGCTTAGAGTCTCTAGTTATTGCTTACGAAGCTGTAGGTGATCCACTTCCAGAACCAACAGTAAGTAGAATACGTTAATGCAATTGAGTAGGTGGTAACTAGTGCTGAACAATATCAATTAGCTTTAACATTGAGCGCATATTCTTTAAACCTTTCCAAATCAGCTTGAATCGTCGATTCAACTATCCGTCCCAAAAACAAGTTATCCATAATTTTGCCAATAATACCGGGGATAGCATAGGAAATACTCATTTTAACAATGCTACTATTGTGGCGATCGTAAAAGCGAATCGCTCCCTGATTAGGCAAACCATCAATCGATTCCCATTGGATAATTTGGTTGGGAATAACTTTGAGAATTCGGGATTGCCAATTAAATTCTAGACTGCCGGTCTTTAATTTCCAAAGAGATATATCAGGATTATCTGGCGGAATTTTCACCGAATCAATCCACTTCATCCACCGGGGCATTTGCTCCAAATCAGACCAGAGGCTCCATACTAAATCTATGGGAGCCTCTACTTCTACCTGTACAGTATGCTCTAACCAATCTGACATTCTCTTTTCTTCCTTTGCGCCCTTCGCGGTTAGTTATTTCTTCAAACTCTCCAAAATCACTTTTGCCGCCCGCCGTCCAGAAATAGTAGCACCTTCCATGCTGTCAATATAATCTTGCTGAGTATAACTCCCTGCAAGGAAGAAATTATCTACTGGTGTTTTTTGGTTGGGACGATACGCATCCATTCCTGGCGCTTCTCGGTAGAGAGACTGAGCAAGTTTTACTACACTATACCAAGTCATATTTAGCTCCCGCGACGAGGGAAACAGTTCATGGACTTGCTTGAGGACATGGTGGGCGATCGCTTCATTACTCTGTGCAATAAACGGATCTCCTGGTGTAAGCACTAGTTGTAACAAAGACCCTTGTCCTGGGCGATAATAATCAGCAGGGCTAGTTAACGCTAAATCCGCAAAACAAGAAAAGTCAGCATCGGCTGTGTAGAGTAAATTATCAATTCCAGCCGCGTGATTTAGCTGTTTACGTTGCTCTCCATCGTTGAGTTCTGTTACCCAACCATCGAAGCGTAACTGCACTGTAGCCACTGGTACTGCATCCAGTTTGTAAATATTGTCAAATTCTGACCACTTACGCCATTCCTGAGGTAGGATGCGTTGAATTCCTGGAACATCACAGGCAAAAACGTAAGCATCAGCAGTGATAGTTTCGACTGCATCACCTTGGGCAACTGCTATACCAGTGACGCAGGTTTGTTCGTTTGACTCTATAAACTGAATTTCGCGTACTTGCCGACGTGTATAAACTTTAGTGCCTCTGGCTTCTAAATATTCCAAAATGGGCTTATGCAAATACTCAGATGGAGAACCTTCCAACATTCGGAGAACTGAAGCTTCAGTTCTGACTGCAAATAACTGGAATATGGTTAACATACAACGGGCAGACATATTTTCGCAATCAATAAATCCCAATGCGTAAGCAATGGGGTTCCATAACCGCTTAATGCTGCCATTACTCCCACCATGACTGCGAAACCAATCGGCAAAGCTAATTTTATCCAAGTTACGGATGGTTTTCATCGCCCCGTTAAAGTCTACCAATCCGCGAACTATGGGACTAGTACCCAAAGCGATCGCATTTTGCAACTTATCCTGCAACGATAGTTGGGAAGTCGTGAAAAATGCCTTTAAGCCATTGAAAGGCGCACCTGTAAAGAAACGAAAATCCAAACCACCAGTGCGCCCCCCTTTATTAATAAAAGTGTGGGTATGTTCCTTGAGGCGTAAGTTCTCTAACACCCCCACTTTCTTCATCAAGTCAAATAGTTGGTAGTAGCACCCGAAAAATACATGCAACCCCATTTCTAGATGGTTGCCATCTCCATCAACCCAACTGCCGACTTTACCACCCACAAACGGACGAGACTCAAAAATCTCTATTTCACAACCAGCATCAGCTAGATCCACTGCGGTTGCTAGTCCAGCAAGTCCCGCACCTACGATTGCAACACGCATTCCGTCGTTCCTTTTCAGTTTCTTTACAGATTGTAACTGGGTTGGTGTCGGAATTTGTTACTTAATATCAACTCTACCAGCATATTAAGGCAAGCAATGTTGATACTAAAACCTCTTCAATTACTTCTTTTAGTCCCCGTAATTGAACAGACGCGGGCAAAACGCGCCTGTATCAGCTAGACAAATTATTGTCCATTGCGGCGCACCCAAAAAAGTATCAGAGCTATGTTTTTGGTGGCAAAGCAGTTATCTAGTAAGTAGTGAAAGTATGTTCTTACTTGTTTACATCTTTGCCATCGTCGGAGACAGGCAAACTTCTAATCAGTTCGCGAATCACATCAGTTGCTGGTCTACCTGTTTGTTGGCAATATTTTTCTAGTTTTTCCGCTTCCTGCGTTGCGAGATTAACTGTTATGCGTTTAACGGCCCATTTTTTATTTGTCATTATCATGCTATCTGCTGTATATCTAGATTGTCGAAAGAGTCTAAATTAAAGAGGGAACCGATAAGATTATCAGAATTTGTCTCAGGAAACAAGTAATACCATTAATATTAAAAATTGTCGTTTTGTCAAAGGATTCATAATTTTCTAAACAAATCAAAAAACTACACTTTATTTGTTACTATTTTGACAGCAAAAACAGCACATAGTTCCTTCTGAGGAGGATAATCCTACTAACAGCATCAGTAAAGCCTGACAATAAACTTCTATAAATGAATTTGAGATACCGAATGTTGACTCAATCAAGATTTGCAAAATTATTCTCTATCGAAATAATTCGACCTTATATCTTCACCAAGTTTGCCAAACCTACTTGGTGAGAACATCTGGTATAACCAATGAAAATCAGGCTTTAGAATCATTGTCAGGCTGAAATTGTGTCTTACAGGCGGCTTAAGGCGAGATATACAACTCGGAAATAATCACTTAAAAGTAGGCAAATAAGCGATCGCTCTAGAGCAAACATCCATCTGTACCCATTGCTGTAGCCAATAAGCTAGGAGCAGCTTAAATGGTTAAGACTTTCGGCTTACTACAATTAAACTGATTACTTTAACGTGCTAATGTTGTCGTCATAAACAAGGCTCTAAGATTCGGCTCACTGGGTATAGAAAGCTAAATCTTTTGGTAAAATTTAACAGCATTACCTGTAATTTCACTCAGGCAAATTAACCAAGAATAAACGTGGTGTTACTTGACTGTCGCTGATCAGAATATTTTAGTTTTGTTTCATGTTTTTACACTAAGTTGCCAGAAATATATGATGAAATTCTAGAGATTTTTTCTCTTCCTCCTAGCGATATAATTTGTTTAATAGTCAGTATTATTTCAATTATTCGTATTCGCCTATTTCGATGTTACGAAAATTGTTTATAGCAAATTAATCTGCTAAAAAGCTTGCTTGAAACTGTTTAGTTTGTATGTAAGCCAAGAAAAAAATACTGCTGAAAAAAGTCTTGCATTAAAACGTTTATTGATTAGTAAATTTAAGCATAAAAGCAATTTTCCACTTCAATATTCTGACTGAGTGTATTCATTATAACCATGATTTATGGGCTTTAAATAAACTTTATTTAGGTACTAAAACAACTCATTTTTAGACTTTATAAAAAAATTACAAAGGAAAATAGATAAATATGAGCTTTTGCTTAATGATATTGATACAGAACAACCTACTAAGCTTAAAAAGTTGTAAAAAAAGATTCTGATATTTAAAGTGCGTCGGCTAAGTTTGACTAAACCCAACTTCGTAAATACCTAAAAAACAAATTGTATATGTTTATACTTATAAATATTCATATAAAATTACTGAAAAACCATGAAAATATAGATACTTCATGAAATTTAGGTAAAGTTAGCTGCCATCCTGGGATATTTCCTAGTAAACCTTCGTAGAAATGCAGCTAACATCTCCATTAACAAGACTCGGAGAAAAATTAATCCTCTTTTCCAAGTTAGATAAATTTCCACCTCGCCGTAATAGGTGCATCAAAGCTAAGTATTCTGTAGGTTACTTAGTACTCAGTAATGCCCCTAACTTCTCAGCGCTGAATCTGGTTAATATGCGAATTAAATATATATCAATTTAATTTCTTATAGCCGTAATCCTGAATATCAGATCACGGCTATGAATGCAACTATTCCAATTTGAGTTGGGGCATGAGTTGGAGAGTGCCAATACCTAAATCTTTCGGTGAAAGCGATCGCGTTTCAAACAAAGCCATCATGTCTCGTAACTGAGGATTGCCACGGGAAGCTCCTGTTAGTCCTTTAGCAATGATTAAGCCACAGTAGCCCTTAGTATTTTTACACCTCTGATTCCATTTTTTTCGGGCTTCTACATGAATAGGATCTTCATCTAAAAATTCACCAAATAGGAACAATTCACCATTTTGAGTTTGCAATAAACCCAGATCGTAGCGATCGCCATCGAAAGGATCGGCACCTGGATTAAAGCAAATTGCTCTCAGCCCGCCTGCTGCTTCAATTCTTTCGATTACAGTTTTAGCCTTGGGGCGAGAAGTTTGAATTAAAATCACTGGCAAACCGTCACCCACTTGTTTAATTTCACCAGCCTTATGGTAAATTACCCCCTTACGGAGGTGATCCAACATCTCCCAGGACGCTACGCCTAAGCTGAGAAAGGAGTCTTCCGGTATCAAGTCATCTTGCAATGATTGGAAGTTTGGGGAGTCAAGGTTGTGAATTTCCTGATCATCGTCACCAAAACCTGCCATTTCCTCTAATTCTGCTGCTAACTGCGGCATGGTAGAGACTGTCACAGCCACAGATTTAGTTGATTCTTCCGACTGCGGCAGAGATATGCGATAACGACGGCTGAGGGTAGGGAAGATATCCTCATGCAAATGGCGGCGGTGATCGCGAATAAAGCGGATTAGACTTTCGATCGCAACGAAGATTACCAATGCTTCTTCGTCATACAAAACAGACCGCAGTCCTTCTAAAGGGTGGATATTACCGAAAGTGGGGTCAATTTCTGATAATGGCAGATCCGCCAAATCACTTTCTTCGTCATCGTCTTCATCTTCGTCTTCATCAGCACTCTCAAAAGTAAGAAATAGGCAATCTTGCTTGAGAAACGCTTCTTCTAGATGCTCTGTTGAGTCTTCATCTTGTAAAACTGCGGTGCGAAACTGTTTTAAAGACTCTTCTGAGCGATAAAACAAAATCCCATACTCCATTCCCAGCATTCCCATGACTGAGGCGTAGAGTGTGCCAACATCCCACTTATTAATCTCGATTGACAAAATTTGCTGTTCTTCCAAAAATTCCCAAGGTGCTGCTTGCCAAATTGCAAATGCTTTCTCTCGCAAGATTTGTGCATACTGTGGGGGTAAGTCAGGAGTTTGACTATCCAGAATGTCAGCGAATCCGCGAAATAGTTCGTCAATTAAAGGCAGTTCTGGTGCGTAGTCAATAGCAATATCCAAATCTTGCAGCACTCCCCGCAGGTAAAATTGGATCTCACGGTCTTTGACTACAATTCTTTGGGGCCTAGCAGGTCTTGCGGGACTGTGAGGATGCTCCATTGCTCGCATTAAGGTACGAACTATTGCTTCTGGGCCAACATCTGAAGCTACCACGTCCATTCCTCGGACAACACCTTGGGAGTAATCTACCCAAAGAATACATTCTCCCTTTTCCTCAGAGTCTGAGTGCTGGTTTGGTGATGACAACGGACGGCGATCGCCCTCCCATACAGAAGGAATTTGAGTTAATTTCTTCAAGCGACGACTGGTAGAGCGATTAAAACTTGTCATAGAGTAAGTTAATCAAAAGAAGCAATTTGAAAGTAAACTTTGGGGGATAGCTAGCCTCGGATTAGGTTTTTATGGCTGCACCTGAAAGATAGTTGCTTCTCAGACAAGCCATGCTTGAACTCCAAAAATACCGAATCTCTAAACACACTGAGTCTCTCAATTCTAGAATAAAAACCTTTGGCTGCTTTTAACGGAGTGTTTACAATTTGGCATCTAACGGCATCTAAGCCGCTAGAATGAATACAAAAACATCAAGAGAAACCCAGAGGCATTAACAAGCCGATATTGGGTAAAGCTTAGACTAATTAAGGAGTGAAAAAAGCAGATGACACAAGCAATTCAGTCTCAACAACGCGGAATTCTGTTGAGCGAAGCCGCATTGCACCAGGTAAAATCCCTCCGGGACAAGCAAGGCACAGACTTCTGCTTACGGGTAGGAGTCCGTCAGGGTGGCTGTTCTGGGATGTCTTACATGATGGACTTTGAAGACACTAGCAAGATCACCCCGCAGGATGAAGTTTTTGACTATGATGGCTTCAAAATTGTCAGCGATCGCAAGAGTCTCTTATATCTCTACGGTTTAATGCTCGATTACAGCGATGCCATGATTGGCGGTGGCTTTCAATTTACTAACCCTAATGCCAACCAAACTTGCGGTTGTGGCAAGTCATTTGGGGTTTAGCCAAGAGGAGCCGATCACGTGCGAGGTTTTCCAATAGTCAAGAGTCAAGGTTTTTTAACTCTTGACTATTGGCCTATGACTATTGAATCATGGCTAATGACTATTAACTAATGATTATTGACAAACTTACTATGACTCAAACAGTTGAATCCCTGTTTGATACAGGTTTAGAACGCTATAAAGCAGGAGAGGCAGTAGATTCTTTAATCCCTGTATTTAAAGAAGTGTGCGATCGCGCTCCTAAAACGAGTGCTGCTTGGATCTGTTTGGCATGGTTGTATCTACTCGATAACAAGCCCAACTTGGCTTACAAAGCTGCACAGAAGGCTGTCAAGTTAAATCCACAAGACCCACAGGCTAGAGTCAATATCGCTTTAGCAATGCTGGAAACAGGTCAAAAAGGTTTACGAGAACATATTGACATTGCACAGCAGCTAATTTTTGTCAATGAAGAATGGCAAGATGAAATAAAAAACAGTATTGAAGATGGTTTAAGTAGAAAACCAGATTGGCAGAGTTTGAAAAAAGTTAAAAATTGGCTGTTTGAAGAATAAGGACAGGGAGTGGGGAATAGGGAGTAGGGAGTGGAAGAGGGACAAGGAAAAATTCTTGAATAAGTCTCTTTTGTCTACCTTGTTTCTTGCTAATACCAACTCCCTATTTATCATTCCCCACTCCCCACTCCCACTCCCCACTCCCCACTCCCCATTTCAATCATGAAAGATAAATTGTTAAATTGGCTAAACACAATTTTAGTCGCAGATGTTTTTTTGGTTTTGTTTGGTTTTGTCTGGTTAGCGATCGCTGCGATCGGTGATTCGGTGGGAGTAAATTTGGGTTTAGATTTGTGGCATCAACTTTGGCAACCCTTATTTAACCCAGCGATCGGCATCCTCATGGGCGGTGCAATTCTCAGTGGTATTATCAGTTGGGTTTCCAAAAAATTTCTCTCCAGTCAAGAATAAGGGATTGGGAATTGGGAGTGATATTAGTGTTTGCTTGCGGGGCGTTAGCAGTGCGTTTAGTCCGTGTTGAGATTAGTAGAAGTGGGCAGTTTAAAGTTATTCTCTTCCCCATTCCTAATTTCCCATTCTCAATTCCCAAATTCCCCATTCCCTTTGACTCTACGCAAGAATTTGTCTTAGTGCTGGCTGTAAATTAGGATATTTGTACTCAAATCCTGTTTCTACAGTGCGCTTAGGAAGCACTTGCTGACCTTCTAAAACTACTATAGCCCCGTCTCCTAAAAGAGCTTCGATCGCAAAAGCCGGAACTGGCAACCAAGAAGGGCGATTCATCACTTGCCCCAAAGTTTGGCTTAAATCTGCCATTCGCACTGGGTTAGGCGCAGTAGCATTGTATATACCTTCTATTTCCGGTTTAGTTAAAGCTTGCAAAATCAAGTTAACTAAATCGTCTACGTGAATCCATGAGAACCATTGCCGACCACTGCCAATGGGACCACCAGCGAAGAGTTTGAAAGGCGGAATCATTTTACCTAAAGCCCCACCATTGCCCAGAACAATCCCAAAACGCAGGATTACCAGTCGTACACCAGCATCTTTTACCTTTGTTGCCTCTGCTTCCCAGGCTTGGCAGACCTGGGCGAGAAAATCTTTACCAGATTGGCTTGTTTCATCAAAGTTTGCCGTTTCACTGGTGCCGTAGTAGCCAATAGCCGAAGCATTAATTAACACAGTTGGCTTAGGATTAGCGTTGGCTATTGCTTCAACTATTTTTTGTGTGCCTAATTTTCGGCTATTGAGGATTTCTTGTTTGCGTTCTGGTGTCCAGCGCCCTTCACCAATTGGTTCTCCTGCCAGATTAACTACGCCATCACAACTAGCTATGACACTTTGCCAAGAACCAGATGTATTTGGTGTATAGGCAACAATTTCTACATTGGGGAAAGCCTCAGATGGAAAAACCTTTTGAGCAAAAGTGGTGTTCCGAGTTAATACTACTATTTTATGACCTTTTCCGTGGAGTCGTTGTACCAAAAGACTTCCGACAAATCCTGTTGCTCCAGTAATTGCTACTTTCATTCATTTTTTACCTCAGCCAAACTCTTATTGTAAAGTTTTTGATCAAACTTTCAGCCTACAGCACTTTCTTTGTGGATAGAACAGATGCAAATGACTTTCCGTTTAGATGCTTCGGTATTATAGGATGGACGGAGTGTTGCAAGGCGTGGGGCTATTATGGCTCGCTATACCTGTTCGTTTATTGTTTCTGTTGCTAGTGACCATCTGTTGCCGTTACTTGTAGAACTTCTACAGGACTGTCAGTTGGATATTCAATACCACACGGGCGATTACATTATCGCTCGTCAGACTCCTGGTAATGTTCCTTTTCCTAAATTGATCACAGTAGAAGTACTGGTTGATAAATCAAAATCTACTGAAACAGAAACCCGGATGAGTATTGTGATTAAAAATGAAGAACTACCTCTCCAACTAGATAATTACTGCCGACAAATGTTTGAATTCATCAAGCAGGCTATTGAAAGTAGCCGACATTGGCATTTGATTGAAAGTATTGCAGGATAGCTTTGGTAATTGAATTGACAATCCCACGGCTTTAAGACGTGAGATTGTCAAATTATGGTTGGTAGTTATAATTCAATCTCCCAGATCCTCTAAATCCTCGGCCATACCGGGGTTTATTAGTGTAATGTCGTACTCGCTCGAATCCGTTTGTCCCAAACGCTGAGTGTTTTTTAACAGGTAATAAATGGCACGGACTTGAGGCCCAAAAACGATCTCGTCTTCATTTCTGAGATCGTGGTTTGGTATCTTACGTCCATTAATCATCAAACCATTGGAACTAGCCTTACCTTTGGCATCGCCATCTACAATCCGGTAATAGTAGCTATGACTATTATGCTCTCGTGGCAATCTGACTAATGTGGCATGGCGGCGGGAGACAAACTGAGACATCAAACGGATATTACACTCGCGGTCTCTACCGATAGAGTAGACGGGTTGCTCCAGAGAAAATTCTTTGCGACCTTGATCGTCTTCAATAATCAGGAGATGGTTTTCATTAGTTTCTGCTGCCATTGACAAATCGGTGGAACTGTGATTTAACAAGATTTGTTTCGTATCGTATTTTGCCATTTTCGGGCACCGTCAGTCTGTGGTGCTGATTTAAATAAACTTTAAAACTGCATAATACCTTGAAAGAGTAGAACTTGGTCGTTCTACTCCAGTAGCTATGATAACTTTTGTAGGTGTCTTAACAGGCTTTGTAATCTGCGTAAAACCTGAATATCAACTCAGTGGAACAAATAATTACGAATTCATAATGACGTTCTCTACAAGAAGCAAGCTACGCACAGCGTCTCGTAGAGAACGTCATTAGTAATTACGAATTAAAAATTGTTAAGTTGAGATGGGAAATTTTAGGTTCTACAAAGTATTCTACGAGTGACGAGCTAATCGCCTTAATAATATTGAGTTTGTGACGACGCTAACAGAGCTAAAAGCCATTAATGCAGCAGCACCAGATGGGTTAAGGACAAAACCCAGACTAGGGAACAAAACACCTGCTGCTAAAGGAATGCCAAATGTATTATATGCAAAAGCCCAGAATAAATTTTGGCGGATTTTGTTGAAGGTGGCACGACTAAGCTGAATAGATTCGACTACATCGTTTAAGCGATCGCGCATTAGGACAATTTCAGCAGTTTCCATTGCCACATCTGTCCCGGAGTGTAAAGCAATTCCGACATCTGCTTGGGATAAAGCTGGAGCATCATTGATTCCATCTCCTACCATTGCCACAACTGAGTGCTGAGTGCCGAGTGAGGAGTGCTGAGTGAGGAGTGAGGAGTGGGGAATGGGGAGTAGAGAGTTAGGAGTTTTCTTTGCCCCCTTGTCTCCTTGTCCCCCTTGTCTCCTTGTCCCTTCTAACTGGAGTGCTTGTATTGCAGCTGCTTTTTTCGCTGGGGGAACACCTGCTATGACATCAGCACTATCTAATCCTAATTGTTTTGCTATGGCGTTAGCTGCTTCTTTGCGATCGCCACTAAGCAACATTACCCGTAATCCCATCTGACGCAATTTGTCTACAGTGGATTGGGCATCTGGTCTAAGGGTATCAGAGACAGCAATTAGTCCGGCTAGAGTTCCCCCAACTGCTACGCAAACGACTGTTTTACCATCTGTTGCCAAATCCTGTGCTAACTGTTGTGCAGTTTCACTAATTGCAATACCGTGCCAACTCAACCAATCCCAGTTACCCAAAAGTACAACTGTTTCCTCCACTACAGCAGACACTCCTAATCCTGGTTCCGTGTGAAAGTCCACAGCTTCTGGAATCGATACCTGTTGCTTGAGTGCTTCTTGCTGAATTGCTTTTGCTAGGGGGTGGTGAGTACCACTTTCTACGGCTGTTGCTAGTTGGATTAGAGAGTAGGGATTCCCACTTTCCATTTCTGAAATTAACAAGCAATCGGTAACAACGGGATTACCTGTGGTCAGAGTGCCAGTTTTATCAAAAACTATGGTGTCTAACTGGTGTACTTTTTCTAAAACGTCGCCGCCTTTGATTAACAAACCCCGTTCTGCGCCCATAGCAGTCCCAACAAGAATAGCTGTTGGGGTAGCAAGTCCTAAAGCACAGGGACAGGCGACTACCATAACTGCGATCGCTAGTTTTAAACTAATTAATAAAGGGGAGTGGGGAGCTTGATGTGTAGCGTGGCTCATCATCTCCATCTCACCAGACATGGTGATATCAGTCCAAATATGAGTGCCGAAAAAGTACCAAAAGATAAATGTTAATAAAGATGCTGTTAGTACCCCGTAGGTAAAGTAACCAGCTACTGTATCGGCTAACTTTTGTACTGGGGCTTTCCGAGTTTGGGCAGCTTCTACTAAAGCAACAATTTGAGCTAGAGTTGTATCACTTCCAGTCCGGGTTGTCTGAATAGCGATCACTCCTGACTGGTTTAGTGTACCCCCTGTCACCGAATCTCCCGGTTGCTTAATTACTGGCACGGCTTCCCCAGTCAACATGGATTCATCGACCGTTGTTTGACCAAGCACCACTTCACCATCGACAGGGATTTTATCACCTGGCAGCACCTGTAACCATTCACCAACCCGCACCTGTTCGGCAGGAATCTCTACACTAGAAGATCCCACTCCTCCTTTTTCTGGGTTGGCAATCAATCGCGCTACCTGTGGCTGGAGTGCTAGCAATTTCCTAAATGCAGCAGCAGCACGACCTCTAGCTTGTTGCTCTAATGTTCTTCCTAACAAAATAAAGCCCAGCATCATCACTGGTTCGTCAAAGAAGCACTCCCAACCCATTTGCGGAAAGAGCAGTGCTACTAAACTAGCAATGTAGGCTGTCAGCGTTCCCAATCCTATCAGGGTGTTCATGTTAGGCGCATTTCGCCGCCAGCCTAGCCAGCCATCTACTAAAATCGAGCGACCGGGAATTAATAGCGCTACTGAAGCCAATCCACAGTGAAACCAGATGTTATTTAACAGTGGCAGCACTGAGCTACCAAGATTACCAAAATGCCCACTTCCCGACAATAATAATAAGATTGCAGCGATCGCCAACTGCCTAACAGAAGACCGCATTTCTCGGCGTTGTCGTTCTGCTGGATCTGGTAAGGTAGATATTTCACCTGCGACTGTGCCCCTAGCTTTTCGGGGTTGAGTTGGAAATCCAACAGATGTTAATCTCTCTGCTAGTGCATCTGCATCTACCGCACCAGTTTCTGACTCCACAACTGCTACCTCTGTGGCCAGGTTCACACAGGCACTCTTGACTCCTGGATGTTGGGTTAGCTGTCGTTCTACCGCGTTCACACACCCAGCACACTTCATACCCCCAACATCAAGAATAATTTTCTCTAAGATTGGGTCAAGTTCTGGGGCTAGCTTAGTTTTTGGGACAAGTTGCATGGCAAGTGTTTAGATTCGCTACAGAAATTCAACGCCTGAATAAAAGCGTCTCTAATTTGAGCGTAGGCTAAATATGGAACTACGACTGTATGTCAACCCTATTAAATTTCTTAATTTATCGTACTTCGCTAAGGCTTACTGACGACTCCAGCGTAGATAAGTCACATAAATGATAGCTGCAACCTGCATTGGCATAAGGATAATCAGGCTTTTCCAAAAATTGTGAATTTCTAAATTAGACATGGCGCTGAAATAGCCAAAGCCCAACAACAAGAAGAGTATCCAGATCAACTGTTTACGTTTGATGGTTAGCATAGCAGTAGGATTTATAAGGGAAAAGGTTAAAGGGTAAAGGTTAAAGGTTTTTTCTTTTCCCTTTCCCCTTTCCCCCTTGACCGACAACTATTGGGGGTGTACAGGAGAATCCTAGTAAACCCCACCAAACTAATTTCCCTTCGTATGACAAAGAATAAGGAAATAATTCAAACACCAATGTACATTCAATTAAAATGGCAAAAACAATTTTAGATGGAGGGAGTTAAAACCAGCCCTGCTTATTCACAAAGTAGGTATTGACAAATTCTTCAGGGGACTTATTCAAATAGATCATGCCTTCGATTAAACCTACAAGTTGCATAATTAACAAGGCAATACCGTAGGTAAAAGAACCCGCTACTACAGAAACCACCAACATGATAAAGCCTTCTGGAGCGTATCCTAGAATAAATTTATGAACCCCAAATCCTCCAAGGATAATACCACAGTAACCAGCTAGAAGTTGTTTGGTAGGGTGACTGGGGTTGAGATTTGACATATTAAATGCTGCTCCTTGATAAGTAAGTGATATAAAAATAAAGTCTTTATTGTAATCAAAGCAAATAGATTTACTTGCTTAATAAATAGATTTTTAATTTTTTCAGTACAAGTAAGCCCCAAAATGACTACAATCAGCGTGCTTCTAATCTAGAGGAGACGCTAAAATGTCTTGCGGCATAGCTTGAAAATCTGGCGCTCCTTAATAAATTTTGGTGGATTGAATAACTGCAAACTCTGTTGCAGAAGTTTTGCAGATTTTTAAGTAAGACATTTGGTCTTGAGAAGAATAAATCTCAATAATCATCAAAAACTGCCATACCACTTTTTACAAGTCCATCAGTATTATTTCCGGGTTTTTTTGTGATCGCTTCCACTGGTAGTGAAACGCCATTGCACCAATGACAAGATTCAGTTATTGGCTAAAATCACCCGGATAAGAATAAATGCTTAACTAGATATTTTGTTGTCTATGTTAACAGCATTATCTGAATTGGCTTTTCAGCTAGTATTTATGCTTGTAACCAATTATAACCAGTAAATTGTTCTTACATAAGCAGATAAAATCAGATATCTGTATTTTTGGCAACAGTATGTTAAAAGTACTAATTACTACCTAAAACAAACAGACTTAATAATGTACCACTATTCCAAAGGCTGTGTAATAGCATAGGAGCAAGGAGGTTGCGCGATCGCGTGTAGACTACCCCTAAAACGATCCCCAATGCTGTCAGGGGAAGAATTTCCGACAAGCTGAGGTGAGCGATCGCAAATAACAAACTACTGATTATAATCGATCCCCACACTGGTAAGTAACGAGTTAGAGAAGGTAGCAAAAAGCCACGAAACAGAATTTCTTCAAAAAATGGAGCTGCGATCGCTGCTGTAAAGAAAAATATACCAAGTGCTACCCCATCTTGGCTTTCTAGGGCCAGTTGCAGTAGGGGGTTACTACCACCCTGTCCTTGCCATAGCTGTTGATTGATTAAAGATACCATCACAACTATAGGTAAAGCCGTACAATAGCCGCCCAGTCCCCACAGAAACCAGTTATTTTGAAAACGGAAGCGGAACCAAAATTCCGGTAACGGAAAAAATGGCTTGAGAGAGAAATACAGCACTAACAGCGCACCTAATGCTACCAATAGGTAACTAACCAAAACCGAAAATGCCTGAAGTCGCACATCAACAATAGGGCGCGGAATGGGTAGCACCGATATCACCAAGGGCACAAAAATCTGCCCCATAAAGAAAAAGCCGACAATAAAAACCTGCAAAACCGTTTCACCATCCCAAGGCGTTGACCAAGGAATATCAGCATTTTGAGCTAGTAACGAGGCTTTTCCTTTCAACAAGCGTTGAGCAAATAATAAAATCAGCAATATTAGACCAATTAAAGCCGCCAAGGTAGGAATAGTACCAATAACCGCTAATTTCAACACTGCTTGAGCAGCAGTTTCTTTTTGTGCAGCTTTTACTGCTAATAAAGCATCTTGTCGTTGTTGGAGTTGGTATAGCTGAACCAAAGCAGTAGAGCGAAACCAACCTTCTAAATTCTTCTGAATCCGTTCTTGAGCATTTTGGAGCAGACGGGGAGGATTGCTCCACAGTCCACTCAATACAGCTGCGGTTTCTCCAAACTCTGGATTGACATCTGAGCGTTGTTGTAATTCGCTCCAAGTTTTCAGGGCTGTATCCGTCTGTCCTTGCTGTGCTTGTAAAATTCCCAGGCGCAGGTCTAATTCAGCCACTAATTTTTGTAATTGCTTTAGGGACTGCTGTAACTGTTGCTTTCCTTGTTTAGAGGTTTTAGTAGTCGGAGGAACTTCAGGTAGAGGTTTAGGAGGTATGGGAGTTATTTCAGATTGGGAGCGTAATTGTGCAAGCTTATTGTTAACTTTGTCCAAATTCGCTTGAACTGACTGACGTGCCTCCTGATATTGTTTTGTGGCGCTTTCTAGGGGTTGCTCACCAAGTATCGCTTCCCGAATCCCTTGAAGATTATCATCACCGCTATCTTCTGATTGCCAACCTTGGGCCTGCAAAGCAATATTGGTTTGGTACAGTTCCAGGCGACTTTGGAACTGGGGTTCTTGCCAACTACCAAATAAAGCCGAAACTGCCAACAGAACTGCTATCGGCGTTAGCACAAAAATTAAAACCAACCGCTTGAATGTCATCTATCCCCCTTTGACTAACCAGTGGAGAGCGCGTCCCCCTTGGGAATTATCGCAAGAAAAAGTCAGAGGTGGATAAATATCATCAATATAAAGGTTTTAAGTTTGGCATCGCTAAAGAAACTCCAGTCCTAACTCAAGACTTTGAAATTCGATACTGCTGGGCAATGTAATAAAACAAACGATAGTAATCTTGAAATTCTTGGCTTTTGCTTCGTCCCTGCCAAAAGTATTTCACTTGATCCTGAGTTAGTGTCAGTGTCATAGAACCTACTCCTTGATCAACTTCTACAACTAGCATCCCAGATACTCCTTGGGCGGTTTGAAAGTTGGGTTTGATCTTTTTCACTGGCTCTTGCTCTGTAACAATCGAATTCAGTAACTGCTGACTTGCCCAGCCTCGAATTTCCACCGTTTTGTTTTGGGGCGAAATAAAGGCAATTCCATCACCATTTGCTGGGCCTGCTGAAGAAGTCCAGTTACTCGGATATGGAAATTCAAAGCCATAACGGGAGTTGCTATAAGTTTTCCAGGCGATCGCTCCAGCGTTAAAATCATTTGCAGTACAACCCCAAATAATTATTAACAGGGCAATAATCCCGCTAACGCTGGCAGCAAACCGATAAATTCTCCGTCCCAAACTACAGATTTTATTCGCAGTAGCCATTTACATTACACATTTTGCCAAAGTCACTGATTTTATAGAAATACCAAAAACTCAGATTAATACCTTGCACTGAAAGAGCGCTCATTAAAAATTAAATATTCTTTCAGGATATTTACCATTCTCTTTTGACTCCTCAGTAGAGAAGCTTATAAAGAGTGCTTTATCACACAATTTATGTACAGTGCATCTCAGACAGCCAAGCTAACTTTGGAGCTTTTTCACTTCCAAACCAACACATCTTTGCAATTTCCACCAAATCTTTCTGTAATTTCCATTGGTAAGCCAAACGACCAAAAACCTCCAGATATTGATATTTCTGGCTTACCAGATTCGGATGTGACATCTCGCATCCACGCACAAATTTGGGTAAATGGGGACGAATACCATATTACTGATATGGGCAGTTCTAATGGTACTTACATTAACGGTGCGAAGCTTCAACCTCAAGTTTTTTGTCCACTGCATCCAGGAGATAGAGTTTCCCTTGGGCAGGGAGACAAAATAACTTTTATGTTTAGGGTGCAACAACACTCTGCATCTACCGCAAAAAATCCTACACCAAATTCCGCGCCCACAAAAATTACAGCGCCTACCACCAGTAAAAAAGAGGAACAAGTAATCTTTGCTAGTAAGCTTATTGGTTTGGGGCTAATCCTCGCAGGCATTACATTTTTAAGTACAAGTATTTATGTGAGCGTCTACTTACGCAGCACACCTGGAATTTTGCTGTGTATGGGAGGTGTAGTAGCTCTAAATTTGGGTGGGCGCGATAATCGGAAGCTAGGATGGGTTTTGATTGGAATCGGAATTGCTCTATTCATCGCTAGTGGTGTTGTAATTGGCTCTGTGTCCCTTTTCTCTATGCTGGTGTCATTCGCTGGCATATCCTGTGGATATCAGTTGTTTACAACCGGAAAGGTGTTTAACTTTAATCCGCTAACACTCCAAATAGTTAAAAAATAAGCCAAGTTAGGCAATCATTAATTAGCGTTCAGAATTTGAATCCTAAGCCCTGATTAACTTCGAAGAGGTTTGTCGTGAGGAATTTATCACTTAATAAACAGCATTTTAGCTTCTGATGTAAACAAATGTAACAAAAGTAGCGTCAAAACGTTTTGCTGTCTTGACAACCAATAGAAGAACCGATAAGTTGATATACATACCCGGGTAAGACCGTTAAAGAGTTATATGCAAACGCAAACTAAGCAAAAGGTCACTTTGTATTTATCGCCAGAGTTGCACAGAAAACTGAAGATTCGTTCAGCAGTAGATTCCGAACCAATGTCAGAACTTGCCGAACGCGCCCTTGGTTTTTACCTATCTAATCAAGAATTAGTTGACGAATTAGAAGATTCTTCTTTTGGGCGGACTCATAGAGTTTATTCATGCCCAACTTGTGATAGCTCGCTAGTCTTACGTGATGGGGAACTGGTTACTTTGGGCAATCAACCAGGAGTAGTCGGTCAAGAGCATCTTTCCATTGATGAGATGGATGGAGATGAAACCAACCCCAAGGGTGAGGAAGAGTTAGTTCCTTGCTAGATAGATAGGAATTATGGATTATTCATTCATGATTCGGTTGTCTTTACCAGAAGCAATGTCTCTACTGTCTCTATAAGGTCTCAAGTAGGTCGAAGTATGAAAGAAGAGCTCAATATCCTAATTCAAGCTCAATACCCTTTAATCTACCTTGTGACCTCCGAGGAAGAGCGGGCCGAGCAAGCAGTTTCCACAATCGCCCAGTTGTTGAAGCCCCAGCGCCGAGTATTTGTTTGGACAGTGACCCACGGGATTGTGGAGTATGGTCAACCCCGGAATGTCACCCAACATAATACCGTTTCTCCAGAGGCGGCGATTGAGTGGATAATCCGGCAGAAAGAACCGAGTATATTTATTCTTAAAGATTTACACCCCTTTATTGATGCGCCTGCAACAAATAGATCGTTACGTGATGCGATCGCTAGCTTTAAAGGTACGCAAAAGAACATCATTTTGATGTCTCCAATGCAACAAGTGCCTATAGAGTTGGAAAAAGAAGTTGTTGTTATCGATTTTACACTGCCAGATATGGCGGAGTTAAATAAAGTACTAACTCAGCACGTAGACCAAAATCGTGGTCGGCGGTTGACAACAGAAGCCAGAGAAAAGCTTCTGAGAGCAGCTTTAGGTTTAACTAAAGATGAGGCTGAAAAAGTCTACCGAAAGGCACAGGTAACAACAGGGCGTTTGACGGAAGATGAAGTAGATATCGTTTTATCTGAGAAAAAGCAACTAATTCGGCGCAATGGGATCTTAGAATACATTGAAGAAGATGAAACCATTGATGCTGTAGGTGGCTTAGAAGAGTTAAAAAGATGGCTCAAGCAACGCTCTAACGCTTTTACAGAAAGAGCGAGAGAGTATGGTTTGCCTCAACCAAAGGGGATGTTAATTCTCGGAGTTCCTGGTTGCGGTAAGTCATTAATTGCCAAAACGACTTCCCGGCTGTGGGGTTTACCACTGTTGCGGTTAGATATGGGGCGAGTTTACGACGGCTCAATGGTGGGACGAAGTGAAGCAAACTTGCGGAACGCCCTGAAAACAGCAGAATCTATTTCCCCAGCGATTTTGTTTATCGACGAATTGGATAAATCCTTTGCTGGTAGCGGAGGTTCTTCTGATTCCGATGGGGGAACTTCAAGCAGAATCTTCGGCTCTTTCCTCACATGGATGCAAGATAAGAAATCACCAGTGTTCGTCATGGCAACTGCCAACAGAGTAGAACGCTTACCTGGCGAGTTCTTGAGGAAAGGACGCTTTGATGAAATTTTCTTTGTCGATCTGCCAACACCGGAAGAACGGCAACACATTTTTAATATTCATCTGACCAAGCGCCGTGAAGACATCTCTAGATTCGATCTTGAGCAACTAGCCAAGATGTCTGACGGATTCTCTGGGGCAGAAGTTGAGCAAGCGATCGTTGCGGCAATGTATGAAGCTTTTGCCCAAGATCGGGAGTTCACCCAATTAGATATTATTGCTGCACTGAAGGCAACATTGCCGCTGTCTCGAACGATGCAAGAACAAGTAACGGCTCTGAGAGATTGGGCCAGACAGCGCGCACGCCCCGCAGCATCCTCCGTAGCTGAATATCAGCGAATGGAGTTTTAAAAGCTTTCCTCTGCCATCCCAGGGGGAAAGGCTAGCTCCCAATGCTAGCAGTTATAAGAAAAAGCCGCATCCTGCTAAGAGCGGCTTCGCCCGAAACAAACCGTTGTCGTTTTTCTCAATCTTCTCATTGGAGGAAACCCAAATGTCTCACTTTAGCACCCTGCGTACCAAGATCACCGATGCCGAAATCCTCAAAGCTTCTTTGCGCGACCTCGGTATCAGCGTAAAGACTGAAGCTGATGTCCGTGGTTATAACGGTCAGCGCGTCCGTTCTGACATCGTTGCTATGTTAGATGGCGAATATGACCTCGGCTGGTCTCGCAACAGCGATGGTTCTTTTGACCTAATTGCTGACCTGTGGGGCGTTGCTAAGAAGCACAACCAAACCGAGTTGATCAACTCAATCAACCAAAAGTATGCCGTTAACAAAACTTTGGCTGAAGTAAAACAGCGCGGTCTGCAAAACGCCAATGTGAAGTTGGTATTGCAATAACAATTTCTCTGCGCGTTCCCAAAGCTGCACGGGTTAACCATATAAATAGCGGTTAGCCCGCTTTTTTATCGGGACTGAGATTTATTTCTCAGCCCCGATTTTATATGAAAATCTCATATTCACGTTTTAGAAAAATTTAAGGATAACAAAATGGCACAACTTCAATTAATACATATTAAAAATAAACTGAATGAAAAATTAGTAAACTTAATTGATATGTCAGATTATGTTAAAAAAACTGAAGAAGAAAGAAAAAAAGCTTGTTTATCAAGAAGTTATGCTGCTTACAGCTTAGTAAGCCTTGCTTGTGCTACAGAAGAAGAAGCTGCACAAAGTATTGTTGATGGTTATAAGGATAATGGAATTGATGCAATTTATTATGAAGAACCAAAAAATACTCTTTGGTTAGTTCAATCGAAATGGATTGAGTCAGGGAAAGGAGAACCTGACACAGGAGAGGTAGGGAAATTTATACAAGGAGTAAAATATGTTATTGGGTTTAAATTTAGCAAATTTAATCAAAAAATTAAAAACAAGCAAGTTGAATTAGAAAAAAATCTTAATAATTATGATGTGAAAATAAAAATATGTCTTTCTTATACTGGTTCAAAACTAGGAGAAAACAATTTGGATTTATTATCAGAATTTATAACTCAAGAAAATAAAGCAGGTGAACTGTTTTTTCTGGAAATATTTTCTTTAGCAGAAGCTCACGGTGCTTTATCAAAAAGCCTCAATAAGTCTATTAACCATGAACTAAGATTAACAAATTGGGGTTTGAATGAAGAACCATATAAAACATGGTATGGACAAATTGATGCTGAACAATTAGCAAAGTTGTGGATTGAAAATAAAGAAAACTTATTTTCTAAAAATATCCGAAGTTTTGTTGGTTTAACAGATGTAAATGATGGTATTCAAGATACTCTTTTAAATTCTCCAGAAACATTTTTATATTTAAATAATGGAGTTACTGTTTTATGTACTAAAATCCAAAAAACTGCTAAGGGTGGTTCTTCTGATAAATCTGTCGGAGATTTTTATTGTGAAGGAATATCTATTATTAATGGCGCTCAAACAGTAGGAACTATGGGAACTGCTTATCAAACAAATTCAGAAGAAGTTAAGAAGGCAAAAGTTTTTATAAAGTTAATTTCGTTAGAAAATTGTCCTCCAGACTTTGCTTTAAAGGTTACTAAATCTACAAATACTCAAAATAAAGTTGAAAATCGTGATTTTATTTCATTAGATAGTTTACATGATAAATTACAAAAAGAATTTGCATACGAAGGAATTAATTACCATTATAAAAGAGATGAACACGAATACTCCTCAGATGATCAAAACTGTACTTTAGATGAAGCTACTATAGCACTAGCTTGCGGTTTAAAAGACTTACGTTACGCACATATAGTGAAAGATAAAATCGGCAAGTTATGGGAGGATGTTAATAAACCTCCTTATACAGATATTTTTAATTCAAGAATTTCAGTAGACAAAATTTGGAAAATGATTAAAATAAGTCGGGTAGTAGATAATAAACTTTCCGAAAAGAGTTCAATAAACGAGGATTTCAGAGCAACTTGTATTTTTGGAAATAGATTCATTCTTCACATGGTATATCAATATATAGGTGAAAATAACTTATTTTTATCTCAGGCTAACTTTGAGCAATACTTTAAAGATGAATTGCCGTTAATTATAGATAAAGTTATTGAAAAAACCCTAGAAGCTGTTTATGCCGAGTATCCAGGTAAAATAATTTACCAAGTATTTAGAAATTTAGATAAGTATAGAGTATTAAAAGAAAAAGTTTTAGAAATTTTTCCACCCAATATTTGAAACAATCTGAGTTCCACTGATTTAATTAGATACTATTGGAAATACTTCTTAGTATATAAACTTTTTTTGCAGTTCCTCTGTTATCGCCTCCCAGTGACCGCATTTTATCCATTGGCAAGTGAGAATAGAGAGGAGTATTTACAAAAGCTATGAGTACCCAAATTATCATTACCCTACCAGATGATATTTACCAACGTGCAGAACGCTTTGCACGATTGGCAAATCGTGATGTCGTCAGCATTTTAGTAGATACTATTCAACTTTCAATTCCGCCTGTCAGTGGGGATGTTAGCGATCTTGAGCCTGTCTCTGTCCTTTCTGATGAACAAGTCCTGGTGCTGACTGAACTGCAAATGGAACCAGAACAGGATGCCCGGTTAAGTGAACTGCTCGATCGCCAACAATCAGATACTCTTAGTGAAGGCGATCGCTCAGAGTTACAAACCCTGATGCAGGTATATCAAGAAGGACTTTTAAGAAAAGCCACTGCGTTAAGCGAAGCTGTCAAACGTGGGTTGATTCAACCCTTAAGCTAGTGAGCCAGATTCCTGCACAAGTCCGGGCGCAGATACGGATACAGGCGAATCATCAGTGTGGTTATTGCCTTAGTCTCCAAAAGTATGTTTTGGGAATTTTAGAAATTGAACACATTATTCCCAAAGCAGCAGGCGGTACTGACGATGAGGAGAATCTGTGGCTTGCCTGTAGGTTATGCAATGCCTACAAAGGTATTCAGACCCATGCCAAAGATCCAATAACAAACCGTAAAGTCAAACTTTTCAACCCTCGTCAACAAAAGTGGTCACGTCATTTCACTTGGGCAAACAATGGCACTCAAATTACAGGTTTAACTACCTGTGGTCGTGCAACTGTATTAGCTTTGCAACTGAATAATCCTTATGCTGTAACTGTCAGGCAAGCTTGGGTGTCTGCTGGCTGGCATCCACCAACTGAAATTTGAGCAAAAGCACGTTTTACTGCATCATGAAATATGTCTTTCGCCGCCATAGATTCCTAGAATTTTGATTTCAGTACTATAAAACTAGCTTACCTCCTACCAAACCTGACTTAAATCCAAAACAAAACCAGGTAGTAAAGTTTCAGCGTCAAGGGTTTTAGGGTTATCTAATACCTCAACTGCAATATTAGGACGATAAATAAAAACTCGGCGTTGCTTTCTATCAATTAACCAACCAAGTTGTGTCCCATTATCAATATACTCTTGCATCTTGTCTTCCAAAATTTGCAAGCGATGCCTACGGCGGTAAACTACGCTCTGGGAATGCAATTCAATCACAAACTCAGGACAAATCGGTGCAAATTTTTTTCGCAGTTCTGGTGGTATGGCTTCCCAGCGATCGCAGGTTGCAATTGCAAGACCATTGGTATAATTTCTGTGGCTACAGGTAAGTTAGTGGTCATAATCGCTTTTTGGAAATTTTACCTGTCTTCACGATATCTCTTTGTGAAAGCACTGCTACGTCTCTACAAGGGTTATGGATAACGCATACTTAATTTCTGGAGATGTCTGTTTACTAACTTGATAGTGGTATAACTAATGGAGATGGAACAGGACGATCAATTTGTAACCGTAGTCATTACACAAGTTGTCAAACCAGGATGCGAAACCGCTTATGAAGCTTGGTTAAAAGATATTACCAGGGTTTCCAGAACCTATACGGGTCATCTCGGAACAAATGTGATTCGTCCGCAGCTTGGGGTACGAAACGAATATGTGATTATCTTTCGGTTTGACGGTTATGACAATTTAAAGGTGTGGATGACATCGCGCGATCGCGAATATTGGCTGAATCAAGGTAAGCATTTGGTTGAATCTGATCCTGATGTTCAACAAATCTGTGGATTAGAGGCTTGGTTTTCTCTTCCCGGTCAACCACTGAAAACTCCACCGCGCTACAAAATAGCATTGCTAACTTGGGGAGCCGTATATGTGTTAATTAATTTGTTGAGTACGTTTATAGTCCCCCTACTTCGTGGTTTACCACCCTTGATTATTTCGTTGATCGTTACGATTACTATGGTTTTGCTGTTGACATATATTATCATGCCTAGAGTTAGCCGTTTGTTTAGCTTTTGGCTATATCCTAAATCACGAAAAGTTTAGCAATTGAAATTACTTTAACCAACAGCAAACTGGGTAAATTGTCTTTTAAAGGGAGAATGAAAAGCTAAAACAATATCTTTTTGGGATATGCCTCTACCAATAAGTTCATTGGCGATACCTCCTTCAGTACCATCGTATTGAATCCAAATTTTTTCGTTTGCTCATTCGCGTAGCGTCTCTTAGAGAAGCTTAACATTTGCGTATTATCTCGTAGATTAACAGGTATAGTTAAAAACTATTACTTTTAAACAGAGAAAAATACAGCAGTATAAAATTTCTTCTTAGTTTAACCAATTATCTAATTTAGGACAGAGGACTAATGCTGAAAATTTGTGCAACTTTTTTGTGTGCTATCTTCCTAAGCTTTAATTTAGTCATCGGTAACGCTTGGGCAACTGGTCAATTTTCTCAGACTTGTAAAGATATTAGTATTGAAGGCTCAACCCTAACGGCTACTTGTGAAAAAGCCGATGGATATACTCCTTCTAAAACTTCCATCGACTTAAATCCATATATCGCCAATCTTGATGGAACATTAGACTGGGATGGAGATAAATTTGCTCTGACCTGTGACAATATTGGTTTAGCTGGTGCTAGCAGACTCCGTGCTGAATGCGAGAGAGCTGACGGACAGACATATCTTGGAACATATATTGATCTTAATGAACACATTGCTAATATTAATGGAACTCTCAAATTTGAATGATTTTTAACTACACGGTAGGGGCAATTCATGTAGACGCAAAGTGACTTCCCGCAGGGTATTGCCCCTACATAAAAATCTACTTGACTAATACAAAAAGTTTAGGGGTAGTTATGTAACTACCCCTTTATTGCCCTAATAATTTAGAATTTACTTGCAGACCCCTTAATGGGAAGTTAATTTACTCAGAAATGTTAATCGAACTTTCAACTTGAGAATTAGCCAATGTTGGTGCTGTAAAAATCCGCGAGTACAGACTTGATGGTTGTTGATGAGCAACAACTGGTAAAACTTGACGAGCATGGGCAGCTAATTCTATTGCTTTAACATCATAAGTCTGCGTTGCTAATTTCGGATAAAAACCAATTCCGATGATTGGCAGCAACAAACAAGCGGTAATAAATATTTCGCGGGGTTTGACATCAGATATTACAGCATCCAAGTGTAACTTTTCACTTTGTTCTCCGTAGAACACTTGACGCAGCATCGATAGTAAATAAATTGGTGTCAAAATCACGCCAACGGCTGACAGCAGGACGACTACAATTTTGAAGCTGGAACTGTAAACATCACTGGTAGCAATACCCAGAAATACCATCAACTCACCCACAAAGCCACTCATTCCGGGTAAGGCGAGAGAAGCCATTGAACCAATGGTAAACAAAGCAAAGGTTTTGGGCATTACCTTGGCCATTCCACCCATTTTATCCATCATCAAGGTGTGGGTGCGATCGTAAGTCACGCCAGACAGGAAGAACAAGCTAGCAGCAATCAAGCCGTGAGATACCATCTGTAGCACTGCACCACTTATACCCAGTTCTGTGTAGGAGGCAATCCCAATCAGCACAAACCCCATGTGGGCAATTGAAGAGTAAGCCAAGCGCCGTTTGAGATTGGTTTGAGCGAAGGCACAGCAAGCACCGTAGACAATATTCACTACACCCAAAATTGCCAGCACTGGTGCAAAAGTTACATGGGCATTGGGCAACATTTCCACATTGAAGCGGATCAGGGCATAACCACCCATTTTTAACAACACACCAGCCAAAATCATCGAACCGGGTGCTGATGCTTCACCGTGGGCATCAGGTAGCCAAGTGTGTAAGGGGAAAATTGGTAACTTCACACCGAAGGCAATTAAGAAACCTGCATAAACCAATAATTCCAAGGTTTTGGGGTATTCTTTCATTCCCAGAGTCGCCATATCGAAGGTGACGTTATCTCCAGAGAATGCCATTGCAAAACCGGCAATCAAGATGAATATTGATGCGGCGGCGGTGTAAAGAATGAATTTGGTAGCCGCATAACGGCGATTTTGTCCTCCCCAGATGGAAATCAGCAGGTAAACCGGCACTAACTCGATTTCCCACATTAGGAAGAACAATAGCAAATCCTGGGCGACGAATACGCCAAGTTGGGCGCTGTACATCGCTAGCATCAAACCATAAAATAATCGCGGCTTGGTGGTAACTTTCCAAGCCGCGAAGATTGCGAGAGTATTTATTAAGCCTGTTAGAAGCAATAAGGGCATCGATAAACCGTCAACCCCCACAGCCCAATGCAAACCTAACTGCGGTATCCAAGGATAGTTTTCTACAAGTTGGAGTGTTGAACTCTGAAAGTCGTACTTATACCAAAAGGCATAAATCATCAGTGCAAAGTCAGCGATCGCAACTCCCAGACCATACCAACGCACAGTTTTACCTTCTTTGTCTGGGATTAGGGGTATGGCTAAGGCAGCCACCAAGGGTAAGAGGATTATGGCTGTTAGCCAGGGAAATTCAATAGCATTCATCACTTCTGACAATCAATTTGCCTTTTCACTTTTGATTTCATTATATTAAGGAATCTATACTTTTGTAAACTATCTTGAACTCTAGAAGAGTTAATCTTAACTATTTACAAGAATATATACTCATTGAATCTCAAATCATCAGGATAAATAAGAATAAATACTTATCGTATTTTGCCGCTTTCCATTCTAAATGTAAACTTTTGCAACGTCAACTAAAGCCACCGTTACAATACAGTTACATTTTTCTAGTTAAGTTTAATTGTCGGTTGACATCAAATATCGACGCAGCTACAGTGCCAAGTTGCAAAACCTGGGATTATAGCTGCGTCAGTATGTTGAAGCACAGTGTTGTGTAAACTATATTACGTGGAAAGAAGAGCAAGCCTAACAGTTGCAGATTGGTTTTCGAGGGGAAAAATCTGGCTTTTAAATATCATTGCAACAATTTCGAGTAATTATCATTCTGGATAAACTTTTACAATGCGTTCACCATTTCGACAATTTTGGAAAGATACCCGATAGAGTTTATTCGTCCATGAATTTTAGGGATTCCCAACTGGCTAGCTTTTCTATGGTTCTTACAACGTCGGCTTTATTGTATGTTTGGAAAAGTTACAGTTTAGCTGAGATAGCGTACTGAAGAACCATAATTTTGCTTAATTATTAGGACTTACGCACACTCTAAAAATTCTTTTCTTCATCTGCGATAAATTAACCTTTTTGGCAATTTTTGCGTAAGTCCTAAATCCTAAATTGCTGAGTTATTTATGAATACTGAATTTTTAATGCAATAATCCCAATCAATACAGCAAGACCTAACGCTCTACGAAAATAATTGACCCCTTGAAATAATTCCAGCCACGCCCAAGTAAACAAAGAGCCATTTGCTACCACTTCTAAAACTGTATTGATTTTACCACTTGTAAAAATTAGAGCGAGTAAAGTGGTTACTATCCAAACAATCAGTGGTAGGTTTGGCATCTGAGCTAAAACAATTTTGCCATCGCTGTCACGAAAGGTTTTATCAATTAATGTATTTTCCATTATTTAAAACTGCTACCTAGTTACAAATGATTAACTTACACAAACTATTGGAAGGTCTATTGAAAATAGGATTACATTGAGTTGTAAATACCTTAATGATATTAAATCATGTAGATAAATCTTTTTCCAAGCATCTAATTGCTGAGATTAGAACTATGTTAATAGACATAATCTCACTAACAAGATATCTGTCGTAAGAATGAATGCAATTTGGAGCAGTAAAGATTAGGGATGCTCCCATCATGATTATTTGGAAGTAGGAGATGCCGCAGGTAAGGGTGACGATTAAACAGATTACTGAGTCGTTGAATTAGCGTGGCTATTAGCTCGTCGCTAGCGATCGCAAAATAAGATTAGTCAGAGATTTCGACCTCAGATAAAAACAAAGAAATTACAAAGTAGGAGCAATTCATGAATCACTCCTACTTGTCGAGTTAATTGACATAGTAGCTGAATTTATGCTAGCTAGTGCAGCACGGCTTTTTTAGGGCTGAAGATCGCGGCGATTTCCGTTCAGAATGATACAGGACAGTATTTAAGTTTTATGCCATCGCTCAAAAAATAACGTTCCGTGAAAGCTAGAAGTGATAGATTGCACGATCAGTTGGGCAATATTTAAGTGAGTGGTGTGACTATCCTTTAAGGTATTAGTAATTATTTATGGCTTTCCCAATCAAAGAACGTCGTTGGCTATATATTGGTCTGAGTATTTTAAGCTTGTGTTTGGCAGTGACTATTACTCCTGTTAAAGCATCTGTGCAAGTATCAGCAAAATCTACTCTGAATGCCCCAGCATCTACTAACCAGATAGAACAGGGACGAAACCTCTACCGTTCAGGACACTTTGCAGAAGCCGTGATGATTTGGCAAACGGCAGCACAAAACTACCATACTCAAGGCGATCGCCTTAACGAAGCCCTAAGCTTAAGTTACCTTTCACTGGCACAACAGGAACTTAACCAATGGAAAGCAGCCGAAGAGTCTATTGAGCAAAGCTTAAAACTCTTACAAACCTCTATTCCCTCTGCTGATGCGATTCTCTGGGCCCAGGCACTCAATACCAAAGCAAATTTGCAATTGCACAATGGCAAAGCCGAAACTGCTCTCGAAAGTTGGCAACAAGCTCAAAAATATTATGATCTAGCAGGCGATAAAATGGGCAGCTTGGGTAGTCAAATTAACCAGGCACAAGCTTTACAAAGTTTGGGATTTTATCGCCGTTCTAAACAGCAGTTGGAGGAGCTAAATCAAAAGCTAGGAGCAATGCCAGATTCGGAAATTAAAGTTAGTGGGCTAAGATCACTGGGTTTAGCTCTGTTGATGATTGGCGACTCTGGCAAGAGCCAACAGGTGTTAGAGCAAAGTTTAGCGATCGCTCGTAAAATTGAAACTACACCTCAGTTGAGTTCCATCCTACTAAGCTTAGGAAAAACCGCCGTAGACTTAAAAGATCCAAAGACGGCATTGGATTACTTTGAACAAGCAGAACAAGTAGCAACAAATCCAGGCGATCGCTTACAGGCACGTTTAGGGCATTTCAAACTTTTCCTCGACTATGACAAGCCTGAATTGGCTACCCCACTCGCGCCTCAATTACTAAAACAACTCACAGAGCTGCCCCCCAGTCATACCTCTCTCTACGCGGCTATTAATTTTGTTGCCTCACTGAATCGGCAGTCAAATTCTAGCCAAATCATACCGATGAAAGACCTGGCGCAACTCATGGCAGTCACAGTCAAGTCTGCACAGAAGCTCCAGGATGCTCAAGCAGAAGCTTACGCACTGCATCAGTGGGGAAAACTCTATCGTCGTACACAGCAATTATCACAAGCGCAGGAGTTAACTCAGAAATCCCTCAACATTGCACGTCAACTCCAAGCTGAGGATATCATTGCTCAATCTGCTTGGCAGGTGGGACAGTTGTATAAAGAACAGGGCGATCGCCCTGAAGCAATTACTGCTTATACTGAAGCAGTCAAAGCTTTAAAATCAATCAGGGGAGATTTAGTTTCAGTCAACCCCGATGTTCAGTTCTCCTTCCGTGAAAGTGTGGAGCCTGTTTACCGAGAACTTGTAGGTTTACTCCTAGATCAGCAACCCAGTCAAGCAGAACTAATGGAAGCTCGTGACTTGATTGAGGCACTCCAAGTTGCAGAACTCGATAACTTTTTTCGGGAAGCTTGCTTAGATATATCTCAGCAGATTGACCAAATTGACCCCAATGCAACCGTTGTTTATCCGATTATCTTGCCAGATCGCCTAGCAGTAATTCTTTCCAAAACCGGACAACCGTTGCGTTACTATGTGACACAAAAATCTCAAGCGGACATCGAACAAACTCTAGAAAAATTATTAGTTGCCCTAAATCCTGTCTCCAACTCCAAAGAGCGCGATCGCTTGTCCCAAGAAATTTATAGTTGGTTAATTCGTCCTGCCGAAATGGATCAAGCTTTTAAAGATACCCAAACACTAGTATTTGTTTTGGATGGTCGATTACGTAATATTCCCATATCAGCTTTGTATGACGGGAAGCAATATCTGATCGAAAAGTATGCTGTTGCCCTCTCACCGGGAATGCAATTGATGAGTGCGCGATCGCTCCAAGGAAATCACATTAATGCGATCGTCGGCGGTATCAGCCAATCTCGAAATGGTTTCAGTGCTTTGCCTGCTGTAGAATTAGAAGTTAAGCAAATCTCGAAGGCAGTCCGCTCTTCGATGTTGCTCAACCAGCAATTCACTAGTCAAGCCCTTGCCAGTCGCGTCAAATCTAGTAGCGCTGATGTTGTCCATCTAGCAACCCACGGACAGTTTAGCTCCCGCCTTGAAGATACCTTCCTACTAACTTGGGATGGAGAAGTCAACGTTAAGGAATTGTCAGAACTTCTCAAAAATCGGGGTGGTGAATCATCGAAAGCAATTGAGTTACTAGTACTGAGTGCTTGTGATACAGCCGCAGGTGACGATCGCGCCGTTCTTGGACTAGCAGGCTTGGCTGTAAAATCTGGTGCCCGATCAACCATTGCCACTCTCTGGCCTGTCAAAGATAAAGCAGCCGAGATGCTGATGACGCGTTTCTATGAGCAATTGCGACAGCCCAAAATTACTAAAGCCGAAGCACTGCGACAAGCCCAAATCAACTTAATCCGTCAAACTGATTTCCACGATCCTTTCTTTTGGTCTGCCTTTGTTTTGGTTGGTAACTGGCTATAAAGAAGTTAGCAGGAAGGAGATTTAATAAGGGGTTTAAACCCAAGCTTCGCTCTACTTTCTGCATCTCCTTTTTACTAAGTAAAGTTACGTAGTAAAAACATTGTAACTTGTACAAAGTTTTACGGTATAAAAGTCAGGTTTCGTTTATATTTTTAATAGGTATTGAAGCCTTTGACTCTCAGCCGAAAAAATTTATCCGGCTTTTTCCCACAATCAGAATCAATGTATTTAGTATTACTTTTCTCAAATAAGGTGTTACATCATGAAACGTCGATATTTAGCTAGTGCATTAAGCGTCATCGCTTTATTCACCAGTACTACATTGAATAGTGCCAATGCTGTTACATTTACCCCACCAATCAACAATGGCGCTCCCAACCAAGCAACCGGAGGAGCTTCCCGTGGTAATTTCTTTATCCCTGCTTCTAGCAAAAGCGCTCCCAGCCAAGCAACTGGAGGAGCTTCCCGTGGTAGTCTGTTTACACCCAGTGCCGGCAAAAGCGCTCCCAGACAAGCAACTGGAGGGGCTTCCCGTGGTAGTCTGTTTACACCCAGTGTCGGCAAAAGCGCTCCCAGGCAAGCAACTGGAGGAGCTTCCAGAGGCGACCTCTTTACACCTAGTGCCGGCAAAAGCGCTCCCAGACAAGCAACCGGAGGAGCTTCTAGAGGCGAACTCTTTACACCTAGCGCAGAGAAAAATGCTCCTCAGCAGGCAAGTGGAGGAGCTTCTCGGGTTGGTACTTACTACTTAAATCCTTCAACTTTAGGTGCAGCAGGCCCAGCAGCCCTAATTGCACTCATACCCCAAAACTTCTATGGCACAACAGTGTCTGAACGTCCCACAATTCTAGTATATCTTCCTGCTTCTAATGCAGAAGAAGCTGTGTTCAGCCTGAAGGATGAAGCTGGCAATACACAGTATCAAATGACCATTCCCGTTGCTCTCAAAGCTGGGGTAGTTGCTGTCAAATTACCAGCCGAAGCACCCGCTTTAGCAGTTGGAAAAAACTACCATTGGTTTCTAGCTGTCAAAGTTGATGGACAGCTCGGCCCAAATACGCCTTATGTCGATGGTTGGATTCAGCGCATCAAGCCTAATGCTGAACTGACAACAGCAATGGAGCAAAAAGATACTCTGAAGCGGGCGACGGCTTTTGGTAAACATGGTGTTTGGTATGACTGCGTGGAAACACTTGCAGCCCTACATAGCACTCAACCGAGCAATGTAACTCTTAACAAGCAATGGGAAGAACTACTCTCCTCAGTTAGCTTGAAGGAGATTGTCACAGCTCCGTTATTAGTATCTACGAAGTAATTTTAGGTATGGGGCATCGGGTAAAACAGTGCTGTTAGGGGTAGCGGGGCGTTTAGCTCGTGAGTAGTGAAGAGTTAGAAGTTACGAATTCTCCCCCTGCTCCCCTGCTCTCCTGCTCCCCCTGCTCCCTGCTTGCTGCTCCCTCTCCTTGCTCCCTACTCCCTAATCCCCAGTCACCATGTGGCGTAGATTCCAAACCTTTATCCAACATACTCGTAGTGTTTTGATTATTACTCCCACTGTTGCCCTGACTGTCATTGTCGGGCAATCGTTGGGATTTTTCAATTTGCCTGAATGGAAAATTCGTGATGAATGGGTTCGTCAGCGATCACAGGAGACGATAGCGGATGAGATTGTGGTTGTCACAATCGATGAACGCGATATTCAATCGGTGCGTAAATGGCCAATTCCAGATTTGGCATTAGCAAAATTACTAGAAAAGATTCGGGCGCAGCAACCCAGAGCCATCGGACTGGATCTCTATCGAGATTTACCAGAGGGAAGCGGACATGAAGAACTTGTAAAAATCTTTCGTAGCACTCCTAATTTAATCGGTGTTGAGAAAATCACCGGGGAGCGCGTCAATCCGGCACCTGAGTTGAAAAAACTTAATCAAGTAGGGTTAGCAGATTTGGTGTTGGATGGCGATCGCTTTGTCCGCCGCGCCCTCCTGACGGCAGTTGATGCCAAAGAGCAAAACACGCTCAAAGCTGGGCTAGCAACTCTTGTAGCGCTCAAGTACCTAGAAGCTGACAAAATTACCTTAGAAAGCATTGACCCGAAGCAGCAAAAGTTTCAGTTGGGTAAAGCAATTTACCTACCACTAGACAATCAAGAAGCAGGCTACTCTGATGCTGATTTAGGCGGCTATCAAATTCTGCTCAATTGGCATGGTTCAGAAGCGGCATTTCGGACAGTTTCCATGCGCGATGTCTTAGCAGGGAGAATTCCAGCCAACCTAATGCGCGATCGGATGGTGTTTATTGGATCAGCCGCCGCTAGTACCAATGACTTCTTTAATACACCCTTCAGTTCCTCCTGGATCTCTGCCCAAAAAACCATGCCTGGGGTTGTTGTCCATGCCAATATTGCCCATCAACTGGTGCAAGGGGCAAAAACAGGGAAGACAAACCTGTACGGCTTTTCTGGCGGGGCTGTGTCGCTCTGGATTATTTTTTGGTCTGCGATCGGCTCTACTGGTAGTTGGTTCTTATCCAGTCGCAGGATGCGGATTCCTGGTGGCAAAATTCTCTGGGCAAGTATAGGCATCTGTGGCATATTTGTGGTAGGTGGCTATGGGATGTTTTTACATGGCATTCTGATTCCAGTCACACCTGCTTTAGCCGCATTCATCAGCAGTGTAATTGCAACAACAAATGCCTATAAACAGAGGCGGTTAGAAGAAGCAAATCAGCAACTAGAAATTGCCAATGCTCAACTATTAGATTATTCCAAAACTCTGGAGTTCAAAGTTGAAGAGCGAACTCATGAACTGCTTGAGGCCAAGCAAGCTGCTGATGCTGCTAACGAAGCAAAGAGCGAGTTTTTGGCAAATATGAGCCACGAACTACGCACACCGCTTAATGGCATCCTTGGTTTTGCTCAGGTGCTAGAAGTATCACCAAACATGACAGAGAAAAATCTGGAAGGTGTCAGCATAATCTACCAATGTGGGACACACCTGCTGATGCTAATCAATGATATTCTCGACCTTTCAAAAATTGAAGCTCGTAAATTAGAATTGGTTACGACTAATGTACATCTGCACACTTTTTTACATGGTGTCTCCGAGATTTGCAGTATCCGAGCAAAACAGAAAGGCATTTCATTTAATATTTTAATCAGCGATCGCCTACCAGTTGCCATTGAAGTGGATGAAAAGCGACTAAGGCAAGTTTTGATCAACTTACTAGGTAATGCTATCAAATTCACAGACACCGGTAGCGTCACCTTCAAAGTAGATGTCATCAGTCATGAGTCATTCGTCATTGATCAAGAGTTGAAACCAATGACAAATGACAATGGACAAATGACACATCAGAAGATTCGCTTCCAGATTGAAGATACAGGCATTGGGATGTCACCAGACCAATTAGAGAAAATCTTTTTGGCTTTTGAGCAAGTAGGTGAAGCAGGGCGGAAATCTGAAGGTACTGGCTTGGGATTAGCAATCAGTCAAAGAATTGCAGCATTGATGGGCAGCCAAATTCAAGTACAGAGTCATCTGGGTGAAGGTAGTCTCTTTTGGCTAGATTTATTGGTACCAGTACCAGTCTCCCATGACTGGCAAATAGAAGCGATATCTACGACGAGCGTAGCAGCAGCCCTAACCCATCAAAAAATCACCGGAATTCGGGGTACTGCACCTCAAATTCTCATTGTTGATGATGATACTAACCATTGTTCTATGTTGATCAGTTTGCTCCAAGAAATTGGCTGTCGAACCTTAGAAGCAAGCGATGGCAAATATGCACTACAGATGGTAACTGAACATCACCCAGATGTGATTCTCCTTGATTTAGCTATGCCTAACATGGATGGCTTTGAGCTAATGGTTCATTTACAAGAAAATCCACAAACTCGTTTTATTCCAATTATTGTTTCTAGTGCCAGCGTCTTCGAGGAAAATCGGCAACGAAGTTTTCAGGCAGGGGCCACAGCATTCTTGCCGAAACCTCTGCAAATTGATGAACTATTTAATGCACTGAAATCGCTGCTAAAAGTAGAGTGGATTTACGATCAATCCACACTTCAAAAGTCATTTTACCAGTCTGAACAGAAAGCTGATGCTGAATTGGTTCTGCCATCACCGGATGTTTTGCAACAACTTTATCATCTGGCAATGATGGGAGATATTCCAGCAATTGAGGAAATCATAAAAGAGTTAACTAAGCAAGATAGTCAGCTAACTCCTTTCGCACATGAGTTGAGCAAATTTACTGCCAACTTCCAAACCGGAAAAATCCGTAAGTTTCTTAAATCTTTTGTAACAACAGAGTCACGTCAATGATGATCGAATCTCTCTTAAAACCAATGCATATCCTTTTGGTAGATGACAATCCCAACAATCTTAAAGTGCTATCAGAAGCGATTCAGGGATGTGGTTGGAAAACACTTATGGCAACCGATGGAGAATCCGCCATTGAACAAACAGAATATTCTGCTCCCGATCTCATTCTCCTAGATATCATGATGCCGGGTATTGATGGATTTGAAACTTGCCGCAGGTTGAAAGCCAATTCCATCACTCAGAATATTCCGATCATTTTTATGACTGCCTTGGCCGATGCCACAGACAAAGTGAAAGGACTAGAAATTGGTGCAGTTGATTATATTACCAAACCCTTCCAGCAAGAAGAAGTTATTGCTCGATTAAAATTACATTTGAAAATTTCCTATCTTACCCGTACCCTCGAACAAAGAGTGCAAGAACGCACCGCAGAATTAACCCAATCTCTCCAACAGTTACAAAACACCCAACTACAACTAATCCAGAGTGAGAAAATGTCCACCCTTGGACAACTTATTGCAGGGATAGGTCATGAGATTAATAACCCGATTGGTTTTATTAGTGGAAATTGCTCTCATATTGAGGAATATGTCAAGGATCTTCTGCGTTTGGTGGATCTCCAACAGCAAAAGTTACCACATCCAGACCCAGAAATTGAAGAACTTGTTGAAGAAATTGACTTAGAGTATCTAGTTGAAGATTTACCAAAAATTTTGGGTTCAATGGAGCAGGGAATTGGTCGTCTCAAGGATATCAGCCTTTCTTTAAGAACCTTTGCTCGATCTGATATCTCATCTATGGTGGAGTTTCAAATTCACGAGGGAATTGATAGTACCTTAATGCTATTAAAACATCGACTCAAAGACCAAGGAGATCGCTCTGTAATCGAGGTTGTTAAACAATATGGTGAGTTACCTCCAATCACTTGCTATCCCGGACAACTGAATCAGGTATTTATGAATATTATCGCCAATGCCATTGATGCCTTTGATGACCTCTATCAAAACCGCTCAGTTGAGGAAATAGCTGCTGCTAGCCCTCACACTATCACGATCACTACATCAATCCAGCATGAGCAACAAACCGTGACAATTTGCATCGAAGATAACGCTCTTGGTATGCCTCCTGAAGTGCAAGCGAGAGTTTTTGAGCCATCTTTTACAACAAAGCCTGTGGGAAAAGGAACTGGGCTAGGATTAGCTATTAGCTACCAAATTATTATGGATAAACACAATGGACAAATCAACTGCTCGTCAACTTCTGGTCAGGGAACGAAGTTTATTATTACTCTAGCAACTTCAGTAGACCGAAAGAAAATTTCTGCGATCGCTTTAGGCTAGTATTCTGAGTATCATCTTGACTTTAAGACTCAATAACATTGGCAAAAAGACAAAGACTAAAAATTTTTTAATATGGCAGATGTGTAAATGCTTAATAGCTGATAATAAGAACTTTAGTTCTTGGCTTTCAAGTACTAAAGCCCTTACTAAAAAACACAAATCAAATTTTTAAATCGCGTAGTGCTAAACGAATTTGCTCCAAGCGCCTACGGTTTACACCAAAATCTGAGTCTCCAAGACGCGATGCGGAACGCAGATGAATTACTGACTCATTAGCAGGGAAATAAAACTCGACATCATCCACAAATTGAAATATCCGACTCTTAGAAAGAGCATGGATGTAATTATCTGTCTGTTGGATAACCTCTGTACGTGGAATCACACTAAGAACTTTGAGTAAAGTTGCTCGTGCTGTCTTGAGGTCTACATGATAGACGATCGGGTCAATGCTATGTTTGGAATCAGCATTTTGACTGACAGCACAGTTCGGAGAAGGCGGACAGGGAGCAAGATGGATATTGTCAACTCCCAAGCCAGAAGTGGTAGCCCAAGTAGCAGCAGGAAGCATGAAAGTGCTAGTCAGGCTGAAGAATATTACAAAGATAATACTCCACAGAAGTCGTTGTATGTACCTCATTTCCCCATTCACGGAGCGTTCCGTAGGAAAGGGGTATGTTTTTAGCAGACGGAACATGATCTATTTACTCCTTGTTAAGAAACATAAATATACCTGAAACACTCACCAATGACAAACAATAAATCACCAATGGACTTCACAAGTTCCTCAAACTCTTTATATGTAACTGAAAGCACAGCGCATTCCAGAAGCTAAAAACTAATTCTGATAACAATTCTGTATGAAGATACGCTAAACCATATTTAAGTACAGGACAGAAGAAAGAGAAACGAACCGCAAAGGACGCAAAGGACACAAAGAAAGAAAGAAAGAAAGAAAGAAAGAAAGAAAGAAAGAAAGAAAGAAAGAAAGAAAGAAAGAAGTAAAAAGGGTTTGGTGCAGTATTACAAAGAAATGGTATGAGGACTTACGCAAGTTTCATTTTTTCGCCGAAATCGCCCAAAGTCAAAAATCCAAAAAGCTTGACTTTTGACCCTTGATGCGAAGATATGTAGCATAGCGAAGCGATCGCCTGTGTAGATTTTCTTAAACCTCTATTTTCAGCAATTTTTTAACTTGATTTAATTAGTTTTAAAACAACACATCGATAAAAGTTATCTTGTAACATTCAACATTCATTCTTCTGTAATTTCCATTTCAAAATGCAAATCTACCGAGCGCGATAATGCCTAATGGTAGGATAACAGAAGCATGAAATTGTGAATACAAAAGTCCTCATTTCTCCTCAAGAACTCACGTCCATATTAGCAGAAAAAGCATCACGGGCTGTCATTATCGATACACGGTCTCCCGAAGATTATGCTATTTCTCATATTCCTCAATCCATAAATATTAGAGATTTTTTCACCTATCTTTTAGAAAGTTCCTACCCAGCAGGATTAAAGGAATTACAAGAGTATTTTGCAGAAATTATGAGCAAGCTGGGAATATCGGGTGCGGAACGGTTAATTGTCTATGAGGACACTTTAAATAAAGGTTATGGTCAATCTTGTCGAGCAGCTTTTTTACTGAAGTATTTGGGTTGCGCTGAGGTATCTATTTTACACGGAGGATATAGAGCATGGCTAACAGAGGGATTACCTACTACCGATGAAGTACCATTATCTGAAAGTAGCATATTTAGATTGCATCCCAACACTGAGATTATGGTAACTACCGCCGAGATGTTGCAAGCAATTGATAATCCAGCAATTATTAAATTAGATGTGCGCGATCGCAACGAATGGCTTGGACTGAGTTCTTCTCCCTATAATCCTGACTTTTGCCCTCGCAAAGGTCGAATCCCTAATGCTGTATGGTTAGAATGGCATCATCTGATGAATTCCGAATCGGAAATCCCCATGTTCCGATCGCCTGATGAAATCCGAGAAATTTGTCAATCAGTAAGTATTACTTCGGAGTCAATTGTGTATATTTACTGCTTTAAAGGTTCAAGGGCTGCTAATACATTAATAGCTCTTGAACAAGTAGGAATTTCTGCTAGAAATTATTTTGGCTCTTGGAATGAATGGTCTCGTGATTTTTCCCTACCCATTGATAGCAGAGTCATCAACGTTTAGGCATCGCAGGCTCGGTTTCTTGCTGTAACATATTTGACGTTGGGTTTTTGAGACGCGATAAATCGCCGTCTCTACAAGTGTTTTGGTCTTATCTGAACTGTATTGCTTTATAACTCGGAATCTGTTTTGGGAAAAGGTTACTGGATTTGGGTTAAAGGTTTTTTCTATCCCCAAAACCCCAGAAGTATTACCTGGTTGGAAAAAAGCATGAACTGCGATCGCTAGTAGAGCAATTATACTTAACCCAATTGTAGGAAGTATTTTGGTGGGCAATTGTGCCAATCTAGCAAATAACTTTTCTTTGGATAGACTTATGGCTAAAAAATCTCAACCAAATGTAGAACAATACCAAGATGTCAGATTATCTGCCACTACAAGAATTTGGGTAATTACAGTCGCCATTCTCGGAGTTTGCGTCCCACTCTCAGCCGTTACTAGAAGTGGTGCTATTCTTCCTTTAGTTGCTATTGGTGGTGCAGCAGTTGGTACAGTTGCTGTTTGGCGTTCTGATGAGCAAAAATCAAAAACTAACTATTTGCAGCAGCAGCAAATAGAGCTATTAGAGCGGAGATTAGCGAATTTAGAAACAATTGTTAGCAGTGATGACTTGAACTTGCAAATGAAAATTAAACAGATTGAGGCAAGAGATACTTTTGGTGACTCGTCTGATGTAAGTACTATACCCAGACAACCAAAACGCAAAGGTTAAAATTAGCTAATCTTCACCATTTATGCCAATTTCAGATGATATACCCGAAAATAATCGTTACTAAGTCATTTTAGCAGGGGTATTTGTTGACTTAACGTTGCCACAACCTTTAAAATGCTTCTCACATTAAACTTTCCTTTGCAGCTAGAAGTGTTTCCTTAGAAACAGTATCTTGTTGTCCATCTCCGTTAGAATTGACTGACATCATTTAATTCTATATACTTCAACTGCATCAGTTCATGAAATGTCTAAGTGCTATCCATCTCTATTTTTCCCGGAAACATCTGCCAATGGCTGTGTTTTATTAGACTGTTAACATTACTGAATTTTTAATTAACTAAGGTTATAAACTTGAGTAATTGCATTGGTATAGCTTACCGTAGGTATGCAATAGTTTGCCGCAGGAATGCAGATGGATTGGATTAGCTTACTTAAATTTCAACAAGCTGACTTCCTTCAACGTGTGAAGAAACCTAAAACTTATGACTTATCTTTATTGGAAAGTCAAGTCAAGGGTTGTCACACTGAAATGATGGCTTTTTGGGGCGAACCATTGGCCAGACTCCAAGAATTTTCTCGCCAACAAGCAGAAGTTCTTGCCAAAAATCCACCGCCTACGCCACCTGAATATCCTGAGCCTCCCGACTGGACAATACCTTTTCCCAAATACTTCCAGCGCCAAGCGGAAGATTATCTTTTACGGGAAAAAATCGTTGACCTGGTGATAGCTGAACGTTTGGGGAAGTTGGTAAAAAAGGTATCACAAGATACTTTGCAAAATATGATTTTAGATGATGAGGGAAATTTGTGTGGCGAAAGCAAATTTTCTTATGTACTAAAAGATAATCCTCAGCTAAGTGTTCAAGTTTATGTTGCTGATGGAGAAAGTTTTAATGGTATTAAGAAAGACAAAATTAAATGGTCGGTTACTCAAGAAGATTTAAAAAATCACCAAGTATTAATTTTTCTCTGTTTGTTTTATCCATCAACAGGTCAGTTAGGATACGAAAGACAGAGTATAATTACAGGATTTTTACCTGCAAATCAAATTGAACTTACTGAACCAAAACTGTATATAAGTCCGAGTAACTTGTTGTATGCCGGTGGTCTGAGTTGGTATTTAGAATCACTTATTGGCAAAAAAGACACGTCGCCAGTAATTAATGAGAAAGCGATCGCAGATACAATACAGACTCTACCATCAGAGCATTGCCTTAAGGGTATAGTTGGTGACTGGGAATGCTGGCAAACTTTACAAGGGCACAATAGAGGTATTAATTGCCTAGCTTTTAGTTTTGCGTGTAAGAATGGTAAAGCCTTACCCATATTGGCAAGTGGTAGTCGTGGAGAAACGAAACTCTGGGATTTAAGCAAGGGTGAATTAATAGATACATTATCAGAGTATCCTTGGGTGATACCTGGGCTAGTGGATGAAGTGAATTCCCTGGCTTTTAGTTCAGATGGACAGACTTTAGTGAGTTGCGGTGCTGATTCTACAATTAAACTTTGGCACGTGGGTGCTTTAGACTTGATAGATATTTTGCATAAACATAATGGGGTAGTGCGGTGTGCTGCCTTTACTCCAGATGGCAGAATGTTAGCTACAGGCGGAGATGATAGAAAAATTTTGTTTTGGGATTTGATGCATCGTCAAGTAGCGATCGCACTTTCTTTAGATGATACAGCAGCTCATTCTCTGGTTTTGAGCCGAGACGGGGAAACTATAGTTACAGGTAGCTACCGTAAAATCAAAGTCTGGCGAACTTCACCCCAGACGGGGATCAAAAGTTTAAAGGATGCACAACCTCTGCATACCCTCATGGGTCATTCTCACATCGTTCGTTCGTTAGCAATCAGTGCAGATGCTACTCTGCTCGTGAGTGGTAGCTGGGATCAAACAATAAAAATTTGGCAATTGGAAACTGGAGAATTACTTCATACACTTAAAGGACATAGAGATAGAGTATATGCGATCGCCTTAAGTCCCGATGGACAAATTATCGCTAGCGGTAGTGCTGATAAAACCATCAAATTATGGCATCTACAAACTGGGGAGTTACTGGGTACGTTTACAGGTCATGGAAATATAGTCACAGCATTAGCTTTCACAGCTTCCGGCGAGATGTTGGTTAGTGGGAGTTTGGATAAGACAATTAAAATTTGGCAACGGAGTTAAAAATTTAGAGTTAGGCAAAATAGGTAGCGCGGGTGCTGTTGTTACTGGGTCAGGGACACCTTGACGAATTTCAAGTTGCAATCGAGTAGTTGCATTATCAAAAATTGTAAAAAAATATCTCAGGCAAAAAGATTTAAATTAACCTCAGAGGGTGACAACCTACCTATAAAGGTTACTGCATAAGGGATAGGGCATAGAAACCACGCTGAAAATAGATCCGTTTATGGGGTTTGAGCGCAATCAGACTTAAGACCCGATCTGCCCATAATTCCATCCCATAACACCATCGTTGTCCGTAGAGTCCAAAGCTAAAGTCACTCTGCCGTGGGGTCTGGTCTTTGTGTTCTTGGATACGTCCAGCATAGATATCTATGCTTAATTTTTTCATCTGTTGCCCCTGCATTGTCGCCAAACTATAAGCCAGCGCAATCAACAAGACTAAGGGTAAAAAACGGGTTTCATTGACCAAGGTGTCTTCCAAGTTATAGCCTCTTGTTTTACAATCCTTAAACATTTGTTTAAGCAACTAAGTTTTAATTGGAATGAAAATTGTAAATTCTGTTTCCTTGTCCGGTAGGGAATTGACGGTGATATTGCCACCATGTTTTTTAATAATAGAATAGCTGACAAATAATCCTAAGCCTGTACCGCGGCCTACAGGTTTAGTAGTAAAAAATGGTTCAAATATCCGTTCTTGAATATGAACTGGAATAAAACTGCCAGTATTAGCGATCGCAATGCGTATTTGTTGATGATCGATCGCTTCAGTACGAATCCGTATTTGTGGCTGTTCTGTATCCTCAGCATATTCTCGAATCGCATCAATGGCATTGTTCAGAATATGTAAAAATACTTGATTAAGCTGGGCAGGATAGCAGGTGATAGTTGGGAGATTACCATATTCTTTAATGACTTGTATCTCCGGCTGATGTTTGCCAACTTGTAAGCGATTTTGCAAAATTAATAGTGTACTTTCAATCCCACTATGTAAATCTACAGCTTTAATCGGTGCTTCATCTAAGCGAGAAAAGTTACGTAAACTCAAGACAATTTTGCTAATGCGATCGCTCCCCGTTTTAATTGATTGTAAAATTTTCATCGCATCCTGACAGAGAAAATCTACCTCGATTTCTTCACGTTTGGCTTGAATTTTAGAATTAGGTTGAGCAGATTCCTCTTGATAAAGTGTCAATAAACTCATTAAATCGACGATGTAATTTTCTAAATAATTGAGATTACCATTAATAAAACTAATGGGATTGTTAATTTCATGAGCAACTCCTGCCACCAGTTGACCAAGGGATGACATTTTTTCAGTATGAATTAATTGTGACTGGGTTTTTTGCAGATGTTGCAAGGCTTGTTCTAAATCTTGGGCTTTTTGGTTGAGTGCCTGAGTTTTCTGCTCTACTTCTGCTTCCAGGTTTTGAGAATAGTTAGCAACTTGCTGATACAATCGAGCATTTTCCAAAGAAATGGCGGCTTGAGTACAAAGAAAGTTGAGAATAAGAATGCGATCGCTAGTAAACACCCCACTGGTAGAGCGATTCTTCAAATACAAAATTCCAATCAAATTTCCTTGATGGAGAATCGGCAAGCATAAAATACTCTGAGGTTGCTTCTGGGTTAAATATTCATCGATCACCGGCAGATCCGTTTTGAGACGATCAATCACTACCATTTCTTGGGTGTTTTTGACATACTGAATTAGCTTCACTGGTATACTGAGATTCCCCTCCAGTGGTTCTGAGTAAAGTTGAGTTGTTTCGGATGTGGCAATGGCTTGCAGATACCACTTGCCATTGCTATTGGGGAGGATTAAAGCACAGCGATCGCCACCAGAGTTTTGCAGAATAATTTGAGTTAGTTGGCGCAGCAGTTCGTCAAGATGAATCGTACTGGAAAGACTTTGAGATGCTTTGAGGACGGTGGCAAAATCTAAAGATGTATTGAGACACTTACTAACAAGATAGGTGGCTTTTCTAGAAGCAGGAACTGAGATATTAGAAGTGGCAACTCTTGCCAATGTTTCTAGTGGACTCCAGTTTTGCGTGACTTGCTCTAAAATTGGGCGCAGTAAATCGGGGTAGCGGCCTTCTAAATCGTCGGTTTTGGCTTTAGCACCCCAACGAGCGTAACAATAATAAGCTGACTGCATATAACTTGCGGCAACTTTTTCTTTACCCCAGTTCAGGTAGAATTTAGCGGCCAGCTCATTGCTGAGTGCTTCTTCTTGGAGGTAGCTGTTGTCTTTTGCTCTATTTATGGCGCGATCGTATAGTTCAATGGCAGTAGAAAAATCATATTGCAGCCGACAAATCTCTGCCTCCACCAGCAAAAATCGATGCAAAAAGTTTTCTGGACAATGGTTTGCCCAATTATTCATTTTCTGGCGGTTACTCTGCAATTTTTTGAGATATTCACTCTGCTCCGATGTGGAAGACTGAGAATATAAAGCTGTTATAGATAGTGAATAATAAAAATTATGTGCTGAGACAAAAAATTTGCCGGTGCTAGCTCCTAAATGTGGTTCTGTAGCCAAGGCATGGGAGAGAGAACGTTCATAGTCACCCAACAAATAAGCCAGCATTGCCTGAGCTGTATGAGCATAGTTGATGGTGTTAAAGTTTTTGTCCTGATATAGTTGGGGCAACTTGACTGTAATATCAAAATATTCACCTTGCAGAAAAGCAGGATTATCTACAGATTCAGTCAGGTTATGAACTACCTGCATCCAAATATGCAATTGGTGAATCACTTGTTCTTGTTTCAACCCCATCACTGACTGAATGTATTTCTCGTATTCAGTTTGAATGTCTTTGAGATTCTGTCCCGATAAAATTGCACAAAAGTAGGCATTGATCAGGCAGTAAGCAGAACTTTCAGCATCTCCATTTTGGGCAAAGCTTTGATAACCTAAAATCAGAGGTTGGAGAGAATCGCGCACAGGTTTGTAAAAATGGCGCGATAAGCCGTAGATGACGTTATATGTCACAGCTCGGTATTCTAGATCAGGCTGCTGCTGTTCTAAAGCGATCGCTAATTCTCCAAATTGTTTACCGATCTCAATATCCCCGACAACTGCGTTAATTAATACACTAAAAATCCCAAAGGCAAAGGGAGTTAAAGGCGAACGACCATATTTCAATGTCACATCCACCAGTCGGCACACCAGCAACCCCAATATCTCTGGTACAGCAAAATATGCAGGAAAGCAACAGCAGCGCAGAATTTTCATCGCTGCTAGTTTCTCAGCATTTTGCATAGGCGGGAGTTCAGCTAGATTTTCAAAGCCTACCTGCTGAATCAACTCGGTAGTTGTCTGAAGTGCATCTAGAAAATCTTGAGTATTAGGATTGGCTGGAAATTTTTCACCGAGATGGTTTAAGGTTTGCACCGCTAACGTTACTGCTTCGTAAAACTGAGATTGATTATGATAGTAAAAAATCAGGAGTTCGTAAATCTTCACTCGATCCTGAATCTTAGTGACAACTGTCAGAATGTGGTCACACAAAGCTTTCATCGTCTCAAAATCAGTTTTCAAACAAGCTGATTCCGCCGCACCCACATATAAATCTAGGGCGAGGGTGTATTGACTCTGCCAACAATCTGACCTCAACAGATGAATTCCCAAATCGAAGTAAGTATATGCTGACTCATAAGCCGTAGCCAGTTTCGCTCGCTTACCTGCCACTAAATTTAACTCAGCCAGTTCTTGGCGTTTGCTGGGCTGGGTAATTAGTTCAACACCGTAATTCAATTGGTTGACAATATCAAAGATTTTTTCTTCTAGCTCTACTTTGGTAGTGTAGCTGAGTAGCAATTCGCCAATTGTGCAATGAGTCTGGCGCTTCTGATCTGCTGGAATTAAAGAGTAGGCAGCTTGTTGGACGCGATCGTGCAGAAAGCGATAGGTAACATTCTCGATGTCGTCAGTATTGGCTTCTTGCTCATGGCTCAGATAAAATTTATACATCTGATTTTGGGGCAGAATCAGTCCTGACTGCAAAGCTTTCCACAAAGCTGTCGCCGCCTCTGCTGGTGATTGTTCGGAAACAATAGCCAAAGTATCCAAATCAAAATGGTTGCCGATGCAAGCAGCTAACTTGAGGACATTTTGCGTTTCTCTAGGCAATTTCTGCAACTGTTGGGCGATAAATTCTACAACATCATCGGTAAGAGATTGGGTGTTGATTTGAGCAAGATCGCATTCCCAATAACCGCGATCGCTATTAAACGTAATTTGCCCATCTTCGTGTAATGCTTTGAGAAATTGAGTGATAAAAAAAGGATTACCTTGTGTCTTACGAAAGATTAATTCTGTCAAAGACTGTGCAGACTCATTGCCACAATGTAATGTATCAGCAATCAACTGATTGGTATCATTCAAAGAAAGAGGGGCAAGGGTAATTGTATTGACAGTCTTGCCAACTTTTTTCAGTTCCTCTACTGTCAACATCAAGGGGTGTACAGGCGACACTTCATTATCTCGATAAGCCCCTAACAACAGTAGATAGCTGTTATCCTCCATCAGCAGTTTAATCAACTGGAGGGAAGCCAAATCTGCCCACTGTAAGTCATCCAAAAATATCACCAGTGGATGTTCTAATCTAGTAAAGACGGCAATAAACTTTTGAAACAATAAGTTAAACCGATTTTGGGCCGCAGTTGCTGACAGTTCTGGCGCAGGAGGTTGTTTGCCAATTACCCGTTCTAGTTCGGGAATCACCTCAATGAGAACTTGTCCATTTTCTCCCACAACTTCAAGAATCTGGCTTCGCCACTGTGCCAATTGTGCGTCAGATTCTGACAACAATTGCCCCATTAAATTGCACAAAGCCTGCACAAAAGCTGAGAAGGGAACATTGCGATTGAATTGGTCAAACTTACCTTTGATAAAGTATCCTTGCTGACGGGTAATCGGCTTGTGGACTTGATTCACAACAGCTGTTTTCCCAATTCCCGAAAATCCTGCCACCAGCATCATTTCCGATGTGCCATTGACGACACGCTCAAAAGCTTGCAACAAGGTAGCAACTTCTGATTCTCGTCCATAGAGTTTTTCGGGAATTAAAAAGCGATCGCAAATATCCCTCTGAGCAATTTCAAAATTTTCAACTCTACCAATTTCTTGGAACTGGGCAAGACATTTTTCTAAATCTGATTTTAATCCCAAGGCACTTTGATATCTATCTTCAGCGTTTTTCGCCATCAACTTGATGACAATATCTGCAAGTACCTGCGGAATTTCTTTCCCTTCGGCTCCGCTCAGGGTGAACCTGTTGTCTAATACAATAGGCGTTTTCGCCAGATGACAATGCACCAACTCCATCGGATCGCTACTGTCAAATGGCAATTCTCCTGTTAATAATTCATAAAATGTGACACCAAGGGAATAAAAATCGCTGCGGTAGTCTATTCCTCGATTCATCCTGCCAGTTTGTTCTGGAGAGATATAAGCCAGAGTTCCTTCTAAAACATTTGGGCTTTTAATTTCTTGGTTTTCTTTAGGCAGTAATGAAGCGATACTAAAATCAATCAGTTGAATTTGTTTTGTTTGTGGGTTAATCAGGATATTTGCAGGTTTTATGTCTTTATGAATTACCCGATTTTGGTGCAAATCATGGATAACCTTGGTTAATTGAATGGCGATTGATAAAAATTCAACTAGAGAAAGGGTATTACTTTGAATGTATTCGTTTAAGGAGATTCCCCCAATATCTTCCATTACCAAAATATAACTATTGCCATAGTTTTCTATCGATGAAATATTAATAATTCCAGCGATATTGAGATGTTTGCTAATAGTATATTGATTCCGAAACTGTAGTAACTCGTTGAAGCTAGGATATTCTGAAATCAGACATTTGATTACCACAGGGAATTGATCTTGCTCTCTTATAGCTCGATATACTATAGTTCTGGAACCTGTATACAGTTGAGAACTAATTTTATATCCAGGAATGATTGAGTTAAAAATTTGAGTAGCCATTTATGTATGTATTATGATACCTTGTTGCCTAAATCAAGCCAGAATCGGTAAAGTGATAATAAATCCAATTCTTTAGTCAATTAGCTTTACTTGCTTAGGATAAGGATTTTTCAGTAGTTTAATAACCACTGGTAAAGAGTGAGTTTCTCGATATCCTCGATAAACTATAGTCCGAGAACTATTGTAAAGTTCTTCGCTCACTTCATAACCGGGAATACTGACTTGCGTGCTAAACATACTATGTTTATCCTTTTATATTTCTTTATTACTTTTCTAATATCAATCATTTAAGTTTTAAGTACATTGGTAAAATCAATGATATTTTCATTAAGAAAATATGAAGAACTCTCTAGAGTTTTAGCTGACGATAAAAGTTAACCTGTATTAGCAAATATCAAGCCTAGTTGTTTTATAAATATGAATTATTAGGCAGATTTAAAAAATATAAAACTATTTAATTTATGATTTTAATTTCTCATGCTCTTGCGTCCAATCAAGCTATGTGTAGACTCCTAGAATTTGGGGCTAATAAAAGATTCTTGAAAAGAATTAAACATTAATTTGACAATATTTTATAAGATTAACCTTGAATATAAAAAAATCCCATTAGGAAAATCCTTAAATAAATTAAGGATTTTCCTGATTATCCTGACCTCTTAAACTTGATGGTGCAGAAAAAAGTGGACATTTGGTTGGCTCAATCGATTTCGGTGTTTGAGTAAAGATTATAAGTTTTATACAGAGCTAAGTGAAGCAATGATTTTTGGCTTATTGATTCGTTCGATGATAAAACGAATGGCAGCTTAAGATTTTGTTTACGAATTAGCTTTTAGTGCGACATAAATGTTAATACATTTAGTCATGCTTTTGTCATAGTTTTGCAATAACTTTGTCAATACAATGTGTGATGCTATAGCTCTGGCTTCGGAAATAGTCTTAGACTAAACCCACACACCAGAATCTACAGAGGAAAATCTACTTAAGGCACAGTCCCTTATTAAGATGACTCTTCAAATAGAAATTGCAAAATCTCATACAGTTGGAAGAAACAAGAAGATGAATTGGAAAGTAATTTCTTTGCTCCCTGCTTTGATTCTAGCTACTGCTGTGCCTGCTTACTCTTTAACTAATAATAAAAGCCAAAGTTCAGCTCCTGCTAACCACGTTGCCCAAAGTACTCAGCAAGGCAACACCATGAAAAAACCTAATGCTGTACCAAAGGTTAATGCCAAGCACAAGTCCAATAATGTGGCAAAGCGTAGTACTGGTACTGTACTAACAGTAGGCAGCAGGGGAGAGACAGTGAAAACTGTTCAGAATTCTTTAAAGCAACAAGGATTCTATACAGCAAGTGTGAATGGTGTGTTTGATAACAAGACTCGGACAGCTGTGATCAAATTTCAGAAGTCTAAAGGATTAAGAGCAGACGGAATAATTGGACATCGGACTTTAGCAGCTCTGAAATAAAACAGTTTAGGGACTTGCGTGAAAATAAAGTACTAGTAAACCGAGTTTCGACTGCGCTCAACTCTCAATGGCTGAGGGTTGAGCGCAGTCGAAACCCGTCTGGTTAAGATACTATTAACCCGCAGATCCCTTATTAATATCCTCATTGCTGAAATGCCTGAAAGATAAAAGGCTAGAATTTATTTCCTAGCTTTAAAAGAGTACACCAACTTATTTTATCTGCGTAAGTTGGGGAGCCACTACGCCCTTGCGGTTTCCCAACTTGTATACCTACGGGGAAGCAAGCTACGCTTTTAGCGTTCCCGCAGGGTAGCAAGCAGCGTTTGAGGAATGAAAGGAATCCCACATTTATGGGACTTTGTTGGGTTGCACCTTGCTTAACCCAAGCCTATTGATCTGTAATATGTGTTTCAGCGTCCAAAAAGCAAAGCATCAAGTGAATAAGTACCAGAGCCTAAAACTGCGTGTACTTTTGTAAAATCTTCCAGTGGTCGGTAGGCCCAATACCCAGTCATTGCTCCCAGTAATATGAGCAATAATACTAACCATAATTCATGTCTTCATCTCTGGATATGCCTATAGTCGACAAATTGCTGCAATTGTTCGACGAGATTCATACTTGTTAGTTATCTATTTTTCTCCATCCTCTACAAATCATTATTATTTTTCTGTCGTTGAAGGATTTTGAACCAGGTTTTCCATAAAAATAACCGAAAAACCCTGAAAAGATTGTATTGTTATTATTCATTGCATCAACATCGTCTCTATGAAAAATCTGTTGCCATTGTTATTGAGTGTTATTTTATTAAGTAGCACATCAGGTTGTAATAAAACTAATACCCAGACTGACAACACTTCTAATAACAATAAAACTGCGCTCCCTGAAGGCACATCTAGTCAACCAAATAATCAACAAATATCTGTACCTGCTGGAACAAGTTTTGAGACTGTTCTTCAACAAGAGATATCTACGAGTAAAAGCCAAAATAATGACCGCTTTGTTTTAGAAATCAAGAATTCCTCAACCGGAGTCAATAAAGTTCTTCAAGAAGGTCAAATACAGGGACACCTGGAAGATGTAGTCAAAGCTGCTAAAGGAAAAAAAGCAAGTTTACATTTAGTTTTTGATGATATTTCGCTTAAAAATGGTTCATCTTATCCTATTGATGCAACTTTAGTAAACACCAAGTTAGAAACAAAAACCAAAGGTAAATTTATTCAAAATACAGGGATTATTTTAGGTGGTACAATTGCAGGTCATTTTCTTGGTAATCAAGCCAAGTTCAAGCATGGTGGGCTAGCAGGTGGTGCAGCTGCGGCTGCTTTTGTTTTGTCTAGCCCTGGTGGAGAAGTTGCCCTTAAAAAAGGTACAAATATTAAACTTCAATTGAAATCTGCTATTGGTACTACTCAATAGACCATCAGCTATGGCACACTTGATAACTTGAAACTCTTGCGATGACTGGGTAGAGGAGTATAGAATCGAATGGCACTAAGAAAAGCTGAAACCTCGTCAGGGCAGGGTGTGGGAGGTGTGGGAGGACGGGGAAGAAGTCTTACCCCCCCACACTCAAAAAGCAAGTTATATCAGAGCTTTGCGATTAACTTAGTGCAATTCGGGTATAGAATCCATTTGATATCTTTTTTCTAGCTAGCAGCTAGTCTTGTTCATGAGTTTCCCCCGATAAATTCTGAGTGCAATCTTCAGTAGCTATTGGGCCAAAGTGCGTAGGCGTAGCCCGCCGTAGGCATCGCTATTGCTTGAGATTGAATTACCGATTTTCCCCAACTGACTGATAATTCGCTTAACGCACTACCAAATAATACTGTGCTGAATCCCCTTATAAGTGGAACCTCCTACCTGCTTCAAAAATAGGCTCTTAGCTAATTTGGGAATTCTTAGTATTTAACCAAAAAATTGAATTAGTTATTATTTTTGATAAACAATACATTAGTTAATTGTTGAATTTACTGTGTATAAAACAGAATTTGTCAGTCAGATGAGCGTTATAAATTCATCCAACTTACAAGTAAGTAATCATTAAGTAATATTACTTATAATCCTCATAAGTTCTTCACATTTATGCCTTATTTTCAAGTATATAAACAGATAAACTAGCTAGAGAAATCTAAATTCATTGAAGAAGAATCTCGAATCAATCTTTTGATAGCGGGATGGAATCCCGCACTCATCTAGAATTTATTACTGAAACTTTAGGAAAAATATAATGTTAACAGAAACATTTAACCAAGTAGTATCAAAACCTGGAATTGATGCTAAATATAGTAGTTTTTCTTACCAATTACCTAATACAGTTCCAATTGAGAAAATTCGATTACCCCTCAAGCAACCACGTCGTTACTTTGACTCAAACAAGCTTACTCAACTGATACAGTCAATTAAACAACACGGGATCTTGGAGCCTGTGTTAGTTCGCCCACTGGATAATGGAGAATATGAGCTAGTCTCTGGTGAGCGACGCATAAGAGCAGCTAGCGTTGTTGGGTTAGTTGAAGTACCTATCGTCTTGCGTGAGTTAGATGATAAACAAGCCTTGCAAGTTGCACTTATGGAAAACTTACAAAGAGAAGACCTAAATCCAGTTGAAGAAACTGAGGCAGTTCTAGATATACTTGCGATATCTCTGGAAATAGAGACAAATGAAGTTGTTTCCCTCTTACACCGTTCTTTCAACGCCAAACAAAGGGGTCAACAACTGAATCAAAATGATCTGATTAAATTAGAGCAGATTGAATTAATTTTATCAGAAATAGGAAAGTTCAATGCTGCCAGTTTTCGGTCTAGTCGGCTTCCTCTACTAAATCTTCCCAGTGATATCCTGTCAGCTCTGCGCCAGGGTGAGATTGAATATACTAAAGCTCAAGCCATTGCACGGGTGAAGTCAGAGCAACTACGCTCTGAACTGCTCAAGATAGCAATTGCTGAAAACTTATCTTTGAGCGAAATCAAAACTAGGGTTAAGAATTTTCAATCGGAATTACAAACTAACCCGAAAAAGATTGTAACTGAGCGACTTAGTATACTGACCAAGCTTTTACACAAAAAAAGTTCTTTAATTCATGCTGAAAATTCAGAAAGAATTACTCAGCTTTTAGATGAATTAGAGAAAGTAATAATCGAAAGTTAACATTTAGTTTTAGGGGCATAAATCTGTGCGCCCCTAAAACTAACTTGGGATAATTTATTTCTTGTAAATTCCTTGTGTGGTAACACTTTGTAGCAATGCTAATTTTTATATAAAGCCGTGGGAAATTGAATTATTCAACAAATATTTGTCTTTGTAAAGAGTTGTAAATAATGCTTGATTTATCTACCAAAAAACCTAGAAAATCAACAATGATTATGATATCAGTGTTCCTAGCTGTTAAAAAAGCATTCAACAAAGTTTGTATAGCTTGTATTTATAGTTGCTACTGTACAAATAAATCTTCGAAATTTTAGCCTGATTAAGTATTCTAAAATCCGCTTCTCTTGATTTTGCAATTTCAAATTCAGAGATAAATATGAACATCGGAAATATTTAACCAATCTTTAAATGTCTGCAAACCTATTTGTGGTAAATATTTCTACTTCAATCATTGCGTTAAAACTGTTCCTGTATACGGGTTTTATAAAAGACAACTCTGCATTTTATAAAGCTGTTGACTCTCAAAAGGCTTAGAGTTATTTCACTGAATATCGCAATATCAAATAATACATTTGATGATTTTTCTAAAATCTAGACCCATAACTAAATTTTGTCTTGGAGGTTAGAAAATGCCAGCAGTGGTTTCTGAGCAACAGATAGGTGAAAGGCTTTTGCAGACCTTGGATGCAAACCTTTCAGAAAAAGACTTACAAAACTTATTGACAGCAATGGAAATTGTGGAGCCACCAGTAGCAAAGCAGTTTTGGCAATCTGCACAGACAAATCCTGGTATCTACATTATCCTTACAGGTAAAGTCCGACTGTTGGATAGCTCTGAGAATTTCATTACTACCTTTGGTGCATGGTCTATTTTTGGTGAATTAACTTTGTTTCCCGAAGCTAAGTTTAGTCCTTATGTAGTGAGAGCTTCGATAAACTTAAAACTTGGCTATTTTAGGCAAGATGTACTGCAAAGTTTGATAGACAAGTATCCTAACATTGGCGATCGCCTCTTCGCCCGTGCAGAACTTTGGGATTTATTGATGTTATGTCGCCAAACTTCCCAATTCCCGTGTCATACATCACAAGTTTCGGGGATGCTCAAAGCTTTATCACTCTTTGAACGGCATCAGCTAGAAACTGGTTCTATAAATCCACAAATATCTCAAAATTCCCAGTTGTGGGTATTGTACAGAGGCCAACTGCGGCATTCTCAAGAGCATTCTTTGACACCAGGGATTATCTCTGCACAACCAAAACAAGGTAATTGGCAAGTAGCACAACCAACAATTGCTTACATCCTGAAAGACTCACATTTGCAAATAGCACTAGAACACTTCCCGGAATTAGCAGAATGGGGATTAGCAACTAGCAACTCGGTATTGCGAACTAGAGAAAAAACTTCTCAATCTCCAAAATCCAAAATCATTCCTTTTCCTCAACGCAAAAAGCAGTCAGAACAACAACCAAAAAAGTCACATTTTTACTTTCCTAGTCCGAAGGTGCAAGTAGGACATTGGTGGAGACGCATCACCAAGAGCTATCCTTTCTATGCTCAACAAAGCGCTGCCGATTGCGGCTGTGCTTGTTTGGTAATGATTGGTAACTATTGGGGCAAGCGTTTTAGTATCAATCGTCTGCGTGATATGACTAATGTCAGCCGTAGTGGTGCATCTCTGAAGGCGATCGCAGCAGCAGCAGAAAATCTAGGTTTTGCTACCCGTCCGGTGAAAGCGACTCTTGATAAATTAGCAGAACAACCTTTACCTGCAATTGTCCACTGGGAAGGTAAACACTTTATCGTTGTCTATGAAATTACCAAAAAGCGAGTCATTGTATGTGACCCTGCTATTGGCCAATGCAGTCTGACAAAAGCTGAATTTCAAGGAGGTTGGAGTGGTTATGCGTTATTACTGCAACCTACAGCGTTATTAAAAAATACTAAAAACGAAAGTACAAGTTTCTGGAAATTTTTTGAGTTAATCAAACCTCACTATCGGACACTGCTAGAAATCTTTACCGCTTCGGTATTAATCCAATTATTTGGATTAGTAACGCCTGTATTCACTCAGTTGTTGCTCGATAGAGTTCTTGTACAACGTAGCCTGACAACCTTAAACGCCATTGGCTTGGGGATGATAATTTTTGGGTTGTTTGGTGTCGCTGTCAACGCTGTACGGCAATATCTGCTATTTCATACTGCTAACCGTATTAGTGTCTCCCTACTAGTAGGTTTTATCAAACATACCTTCCGTTTGCCGCTTTCTTATTTTGAGTCGCGTTTTGTTGGGGATATAGTCTCACGCATCCAAGAAAATCAGAAAATTCAGCACTTCCTCACCGGTCAGACACTCTCGATTGTGCTGGATATGCTGACATTGGTGGTTTATTTGGCCTTGATGTTCTCCTATAGCTGGCGGATGGCATTATTTGTACTATTTATTATCCCGCCATTTTTTATCTTGGCACTAGCTAGCACAAGTATTTTGCGCCGCATTTCCAGAGAAACTTTTGATGCAGCTAATAAAGAACAAAGCTATCTGATAGAATCCCTCACCGGAATTCGTACCGTCCGCTCATTATCAATTGAACAGACTGTGCGCTGGCGTTGGGAAGAATTGCTGAATAATTTGGTCAAAAAAGCCTTTAATGCCCAGATAATCGGTAATCACCTGCAAATTGCCAGTGGTGTTATCCAAACCTTTGTAAATACTTCATTGTTATGGTTTGGAGCAATTCAGGTAATTAATGGCGAACTCACTATTGGACAATTAGTTGCTTTCAATATGTTGGTGGGTAACGTCTTGAGTCCTTTCCAACGGCTATCTACGCTGTGGAATGAATTGCAGGAAATCGTGATTTCTACCGAACGCATCAATGATGTGTTGGAGGCAGAACCAGAAGAAGACTTAGAAACTAAACCCCGCAAGTCCTTGGGTAAACTGCGCGGTAGCATTCGCTTTCAAAATGTCACCTTTCGTTATCACTCAGAAAGCCAGACTAATGTCTTAGAAAATCTGAATTTTGAAATCCAACCAAAACAGATGGTAGCAGTGGTGGGGCGGAGTGGTTCTGGAAAAACAACCCTTAGTAAATTGATTTTGGGTTTATATCCTCCGACAGATGGCAAAGTTATGATTGATGGTGAGGACATTACTGGTATATCGTTGCGATCGCTCCGTTCTCAAATCGGCGTTGTCGATCAAGATACCTTTCTCTTTGGTGGGACTATTCGAGAAAATATTGCGATCGCTCATCCAAATGCCTCTTTAGAAGAAATTATCCAAGCTGCCATCTATGCAGGAGCCGATGATTTTATTCAAAAACTACCGTTAGGTTACGAATCCGAAATTGGTGAAGGCGGCGGTATGCTCTCTGGCGGACAAAGGCAACGTCTAGCGATCGCTCGGGCTTTACTCGGAAATCCTCGGTTATTACTCTTTGATGAAGCCACCAGTCACCTAGATTCCGAATCAGAACGAATTATTCAAAACAACCTGAAAACAATTCTCCAAGGGCGCACAAGTCTAATTATTGCTCATCGCCTTTCTACAGTCCGCAACGCAGACTTGATCTTGGTTTTAGATCAAGGCGTTTTAGTAGAAAGCGGTACTCACGACGACTTAATCGCTAAAAAAGGTCATTATTACTACCTCAATCAACAACAACTGGCTCAAGTTAGTTGATCGGGCATTGATCCACATCGCTTTTATCAGAAATAAAACCATGCCAAATTCCAATAGATCATCCCCACTTCCTCAAAATGAACGGGATGAGTATCAAAGTCACACGCAGCAAGAAGAATCTGTCGAGTTTAACGATCAAACAGAGGCAGAAAGTACAAGTCAAGACTTACACTATGCTACCGAAGGACTGCTCAATGCCTTACCTCAACTTTGGACTCGTAGTTTGTTGTATGTACTCATAGCCTTTACTGGTTTGTTATTACCTTGGGCAACTTTTGCAAAGGTAGATGAAACTGGTAGCGCCAGAGGGCGGATAGAACCCAAAGATGCAACTCTAAAATTAGATGCTCAAGCTGGTGGGAGTATCAAAGCAGTTATGGTCAAAGAAGGAGATACAGTTAGAGCCGGACAGGTTTTAGTAGAACTAGAGTCCGATCTCTTGGAAACTGAACTGCAACAGACTCAGAGCAAATTACAAGGGCTACAAAATCGCCAGTCGCAGTTGGAACTACTCCAAAATCAACTCCTGATGTCAACTAGGCTTTTGGAACAACAAAATAAATCCCAAGAATTAGAAAAAATAGCTCAAGTTAATCAGGCCCAGCAAAACCTTGATGCCAAACTCAGTAGTAATAATCTCCAAAAGTTAGAAAAACAAGCATTGGTGCAACAAGCACAGCAGCAGATTTACACTACTCGCAACGATCGGCTATCGGCTCAAGCTCGTTTGAATATAGATTCTAAGCAAGTTGAACGCTTTAGCAAACTTGTTCAAGATGGTGCAGTTTCTGCCACTCAAGTAGATGAACTAAAAAAAGAAGAACAAGAAAGTAAACGACTCTATAACAAGGCTGAATCAGATATCAAACAAGCACAATTACAGTTAACAGAAGAGCTAAATCGTTATCAAGTAACCATCAATACGTTGGAGTCTGATATTAAACAAGCAAAACTTCGGCTGCAAGAGGAACAAAGTAGTTATAAAAGTGTGATCCAAGGCGGAAAACTGGCTGTTATAAAAAATCAGGAACAGCTAAAAGACCTCCAGACACAAATTACAGCAACACAATCAGAAATTGCTCAGACCAAAGGCCAGATTACATCTATAAGAGTGCAAATGCAGCAACGAGTGGTGCGATCGCCTATTAATGGAGTGGTTTTTGAATTACCCAGCACTAAACCTGGAGCAGTAGTGCAACCCGGTCAAAGGATTGTCCAAATCGCTCCCCAAAATACAGACTTTGTACTCAAAGCTAATATGCCTAATCAAGATAGTGGTTTCTTGAAGGTAGGAATGCCGGTTAAGGTCAAGTTTGATGCCTATCCTTTCCAAGAGTATGGGATTGTGCAAGGAAAAGTTACTTGGATTTCTCCTGACTCAAAAATTAGCCAATCACCCCAAGGGAACATCGAAACATATCAGTTAGAAATCGTTTTAAACCACCAATATGTCCAAAATGGCAACAAACATATTCCATTAGGTGCCGGTCAGACAGCAAATGCTGAAGTCATAATTCGCCAGCGCCGCATCATTGACTTTGTTTTAGATCCATTCAAAAAGCTACAAAAAAATGGCTTAGAGATTTAGTTCGGATGAGGAAATAAGCCATACCCAAGGCTATTAATTATTGGAGCGTATTATGCTTAGTCTAACTATTTCCAATTCAGATATTATTCACAGCCTTAAACTTTCTTGTCAGATCCCTGATGTAGTCAAGGCCATAGCATCCCAAAGGATTATTGCCGAAGCCGCTCAAAAGGCAAGAATTACAGTCACACCAGAAGAACTACAGCAAGAAGGAGATAACTTACGGTTCGCTAATAAGCTTGTCAAAGCTAAAGAAACCTGGACATGGCTAGAAAAACACTATTTGTCTTTAAATGAGTTTGAGGAATTAGCCTATACAAAGATCCTTTCTCGGAAGTTAGCAAATCATTTATTTTACCCTCAAGTCGAAAAGCACTTTTATGAACATCAGCTAGATTATGTTGCCGCCGTGACTTACGAAGTTGTCTTCGACGATCGAGACTTGGCTTTTGAACTTTTTTGTGCGCTAGAAGAAGGCGAAATCAATTTTCCCGAAATCGCTCGTTTATATATCCCAGATCCAGAACTACGTCGTGTTTATGGATATCGGGGACTCCAATACCGCAAAGATTTTCGTCCAGAGATTGCAGCAGATGTATTTGCTGCTGCACCGCCAAAGGCTCTCAAACCGATTACAACTCATTTGGGGGTGCATTTAATTTGGGTGGAAGAAGTCATTCAACCGCAACTAGATGAGCAGTTGTACCAAAAAATCATTACAGAATCATTTTCTGATTGGTTAAAGAGTCAAATCAACGCGATGAAAATAGTTACTCGCATAGACTCAGATGCAAATATGCGCTCGATAGATATGTTATTCAACAATCCCAAATAATTGATGAAATTTAAAATATTTTTTAGCTAACTATCTATCTCTGATTTCGGATAGCTTCTTCTAAGCTTCCAAGTTTTATAGATACAATACTTTCTGTTTTAAAAATTAATAGATTTCTGTTTTATAGCATCTTAAAAATCTGTTTTTGAGATCCTATTTTAGCGAAAATAAAAATTTATTTAATCGCTATAAAGCTTGCTGGGTAAGAAGTTTAAATTTTTTGCCTAGATTTTGTGTGCCATTTTTTCTGATTTAAATTAATGCTATTTATGTCGTTTTTTGAAATAAAGGCATTAGTTTTATTAATCAAAAATTCCTCTAAAAAGTATTGACTTTTTAGAGGAATAAACTATATTAAATATATAGCCAACCAAAACGAGTTGGTTAGACAAAAAACCAAAAACTACAATTTTTAGGAGAAACTCAAATGATTATTTCTGATCTGAACTACTTGGAAAATACCTCTGAAGAAGTTATTGGTGGTACTACCTCACGCAACGTTTACGAAACCATCCGCATTAACAAATATGTTTCGTCTTACTTTAAGGCAGTAGGCAACTTAGCTACTTCTATAAGCGATGCTACAGCATCAGGTCACAACACCCTGGCTGAAACATATAATGCCACAAATACCACTCCTTATTCTTCTTCGGCTCACGGTGAAGCAGTATCTGGTAGTTACTAATAATTAAACTCTACTTACAAAGAGTATTAACTCCTGCAAGTAGAGGTCGGCTCGAAAGCCCAATAGATTCATAAAATTGCTGAAGGCTCTTAATGCTCGTTTGAACCTTCAGCTTTTTTATAAGTTATATCGTTTACTATCAAATAACGATTTTCGCAACAATTTTTTACAATCTTGATGCTGTGATCACATAGCAGCCTTTTTCTTGGGCAATCTACAACAATTTGGACTACATCTTGCAGCAACTTCTGTTTCCATTAATGGCTTGGAAGCAAAGGCTTTTGGAAATATGCACTTAAAGCCATGAGTCATCTGGAAAAAGTGGTTATCTGTTTTGATTGCAACACCCAAGTTAAGCGCCTTTTCAGCACCAGAGTTTCTAAGTATATATGAGAATGGCACTAAGAAAAGGTGAAACCTCGTCAGGGCAGGGTGTGGGAGGTGTGGGAGGTGTGGGAGGACGGGGAAGAAGTCTTACCCCCCACACTCCCCACACTCCCCACACTCAAAAAGCAAGTTATATCAGGGCTTTGCGATTAACTTAGTGCCATTCGTATATATGAGTAGATTCGTGATCCATTCCTTAAAGGTTGTTTGAAAAGTCTAATTTATTACTCACCGAGCGATTGGAAGTTGCAGCTACAGAGAAGGGGAGTAAGATTCATCACGATCTTATGAAGGCAATCTAAATTTTAGTCAATCAATATTAAAAGGATGATTTAATGACAGGTTTAAATTTAAACAAAGTCAAATTTACCAAAAATTCTGATGTAGTAAATCCAGGGACTGAGATATTCAATACCTCCAATGTAAATACATTGCAAGGTAACGATCAAATCATTGGTACTTCCAATGTAACCGGGGATTTTGCTTTGGGAGCCTTTGTGGGGATTGTAAATAAAAACTCTAATGCGATCGCCTCTGTTGACTTGAGTGGTCAGTCTAATATTGCGATCTATGGTATTAAAAATCAAGGAATTATCAATACAGGCAATGGAGCCGATTTACTTAATGGAACTGCAACAGCTAACATCAGCGCCACCGCATATACAGTATCTCAAGCTATAGCCATTGCTCAAAAAACAAGTGCAACTGCGATCGCCAACGCTTTTGCCTCCATTAAAATCAAGACTACTGCCGACGGCATTGATAACTCTGGAGGTTTTACTTACACTGGCAAAGGAGATGACAGTATAAGTAGTGGTACTCTGGGTAGTATCAGTGCAGTAGCCGTAGCGATCGCAGATGCTTCAGCCATCGTTGAGGCTATCTGCAAAGCCCCTATATCTCCAGGACTCACAGCTTTTGCAGGAGCAATAGCTACGAGTTTAGCTCAGGCAACCATCACTGCGACGGGCATCAAGAATATTCGAGGGATAATTGCCACTGGCGCAGGTTCAGATACTCTTAAAGCTAGTGCTACATCTAGTGCTGGTACTTTTGCAGGTACTTATGGTTCTAGCTTTGCTAGTGCTACCCCTGACAATCAAGCTTTGGCCTTAGCTGTTGTCAATGCTAGTGCTAAGGCTTATGACAGTGCGATCGCTATTGACAACACTAGAGGGTTAATTAGTACTGGCAATGGAGACGATGCTATACACGCTAGTGCTAAGGCTTCTGACAAAGCAGTAGCCATTGACAACACTAAAGGCTTGATTAATACCGGGCATGGAAACGATACTATTATTGCCAAGGCTACCGGCTTAGAATCTTACGGTATCTTTGGCGGAACTATTGATATGGGTAATGGAAACGATCGAATCAGCGCCTCCAGTTTTGGAGGTGGTGTCAACATAAACATGGAAAACGGTGACGATTTTGTGCAAGGTTTCGGTAACGCTAAAGTGGATGGTGGTAAAGGTTACGATATACTAGACATTAGTGCTTACAATAAAGACAGCTTTCAGATAAGTTTTGGTGCTAACAATAGTGTTATTTTTCAGCTAGATAGCATTACCATGACCACTAATGGATTTGAGCAATTTAACTTTGCCAACAATGTAAGTTACACCTATAATCAAAACGTATTTCTGCCACAATGAAAAAGTCATAATCAATAAGTTGTATAAAGCTTGTTTTTCTCCTGAATTCTGACTCCTAAATTCTGCTGTATCTCATGCCCAATTAAACAATTGTCATTGCGAATATTCCACTTTGTTGCACTCGCAATCGCATATCACAAGTAATTTGCCGGACATGATATAACATATCGAGTCAATCAAGATCAGGTATTTCATTAAAAGCAAACTTTAAATATCTTTGTCGGTGATAGCGTGGAATCGAATTTGTTCTCAATAAAACACTAATTCAGGAAATTTTGACATGGATAATATAATAAATCCGACCAATTCACCTGAAGTTACATTGGCTACTAACAATTCACTATTGATTGAGAAACCAGAATCAAAGAGAAAACTGGCAGTCGCAATGGTACGGTTAATTATTAAACTAACTAAATCAGATCAAGAAAAACAGAAATAATTGCAATAGGATTGTGCAATTATGATTAGATGAATGAGACAGGGTAATTTTTTATTGTTACCTGAGTATATTCTTCGTCAGTCTAAGCCTTTTTTTATGTTTATGAAATATATTTTCTAAAACATCAGTTTCACTGCTACTAGACTCCTGTGCAGGTGCTACATCTTCCTGTGGTAATGGCAACATTCGCCCTGCTGACTCAATTCGTTCATGTAATGCTTATGTTAACGACCAAATCGAACAGACAGGGATAAATCCGCCAAACTGTAGCCATTACGAGTCGTTAATATGGCATCCGTAAGCTCAAAGGTAGCATCATGGGCTTTACCGAGATGTTGATAAGCCAATACAGTTCAGATAAGCCTAAAACACTTGTAGAGACGGCGATTTATCGCGTCTTGAAAACCAAAAATTGTTGCCAGTAGCCCTTAACCCAAGCGTATTGGTTGATAAGCTGTTTGACGAAATTCTTGAAGTTTGTCAAATTTCATATTGGCAGGATGAGAGTAGGTAGTTCTTCTCTTAGCTTCTGTCAAAAGGAGGTCTGTGTTCAATCATACTTCCTATTTTTTTCTTTGAGTTCGACGTATTTGACGTATTTAGTGTAAACTCCAATTAAAAGAAGTCACAATGAAAAAATTGCCCTCCAACCGTGAGATTTCTTATCTGGAAACCGACTGGAGACTAAAATGACCCCAGCAGCGATCGCTACATCCTGTAGAAAGTTAGTAACCAAATTCCAGAGTAAGACAATCTGTATAATAACTTTTTCGGAAATATGAAGATTCATCTAATTGTTCAAAATGAACAAAAACCTAATGATTTACTGATTTAAAAAATTACTAATGATAATTTTGAGGATTTCGGCTCTGAGAAAAAAGGCTGCACCAAACTAACTGCAAAACAAAGTTAAAACCCCAAATAGCTCTCTCTATTGAATATATTCTTGAGGCTAGAAAAAGACTAGGGTTGAGCCAAAGAGACTTGGCACAGCTAACGGGTAAAAGTCAGAGTTGGATTCGTGATATTGAAAATGGGCGTTTCCAAGCTAAGTTAGAAGACCAGATGCTATTGCGAAAAGCGCTAGGCATGAATTAGAACAACCTAAGTTGAGGTAGGTATATCGTTAATAATTCATAATTACCTTTACGTTATGGATGAGGATTTAGCCCCACCCATAACGGTAAGGATTATAGAGTAAACTTCCTCTGACCCTCAGTTTAATTACGAATTACGAATTAGTAATTATCTGCATATACTTATTTTTATTAGTAACTTCTTAAATTATGTGAACGCCTATCCAACTTATGAGTCAAACATATATGATACGGGTTAAAAATGAAAATACTTTTTTTTAGTCATGATATTGCACGCCTTCAGCAAAAAACCTTGTGCTATTCTAAGACCGAATAAATACTGAGATACACAATTAAATTATTGCTTCAAAATTTGAGGTATCAAATTGTCCCTAAATAAATACATTCATCTGTCCATTCAGCAAGGCTTGAATTCGGAAACAGAATCTATTGCAACCTTTCAAACTCAACCTGTGGCGGCAATTGTGGAACAACCATTGCCGTTGATCACAGATGATGTGACTGTTGATGACAAGGTTGTTGAAGATTGTCAGAATTGGCTGAGTTTTCATCAGGTTTGGGGACAATTGCCAGTAGAGGCACTGCAAGCGATCGCCAAGTCATTCCATTGCTTTATTGTAGAACCCCAAACGCTGATCTATCAAGAGGGACAAACCCCCATTGGGCTGTACTTTTTGAAGTCAGGAACAGTAGAGATTTTCCAGCGATCGCTGATTGGTAAATTGCTAATTCGCTACCGGAATGCCGGGGACTTGTTTGGTCATACGCTGATTGCCAATGCAGTAGCAGGAACCTATCAAACCAGTGCGATCGCTCTAACAAAGAGCGAAATTTGGTTTTTGCCACAGTCAGCCTTTCACAGGTTGATTGTTGAATACCCCTCAATTCAACAGGTGATTCATTCCCTGCTTTCTCAAGATTTGCACGAGTATGCCACTCGTATTGCCTGGGAACAGATGCGGATTCAAGCTTTACAGTCCTACATCCAGCCAGTACCGAGCGAAACTAGCATTCTTGGCAGTAGTAAAGCGGCACAAAAACTGGCACAACAGATTAATCAGGCAGCTGCTCATTTGGAACCTGTTGTCTTGCAAGCCCAGGCAGGTACAGGTAAAACATTTCTAGCAGGTTTGATTCATGCTCGCTCAGAACTGGCATCCCAACCCTTTGCCGAAATGGACTGCGCCAATCTGCTGCGTGCCGAGGATGGTCGGCTGGATACGGATGCGTTGTTTGGTAGGGTAGGACAGCAAGCAGGTATTCTCGAACTGTTGGAGCGGGGAACCCTGCTACTGGATAACGTGCAGGCGTTGAGTGAAGGCGATCGCTCTCGCTTAATTCACTACCTCAAAACCGGATTAATTCTGCCGAATCGGGGTATTGTGGGCAAAATTAATCCTGCTCCTCAAGCTACTCAACCGATTAAATCCTCGGTGCGCCTGATCTTGGCATCGCCCAAGAAACTGGAGTTGCCTGATATTAACGCCATTAACATCAAAGTTTTTACCCTACCTCAACGTCAGGCGGACATTCCAGATTTTGCCCGATACTTCTTGAATCAGTTTTGCCGCCAGCAGAATCGCCCTTTGTTGCAACTAGATCAATCTGATCTCCGCCGCCTCCTCAGCTATGACTATCCTGGCAACCTAGCAGAACTGGCAGAGATTTTGCACCGAGCCGTGATTATGACACCACCAGGGCATTCAGTCATCCCAGAACAAGCATTGTGGTCAGTGCAATCAACCAAAAATGCCTTTCGGCTTGACCTGTTGACTCATGTACCCTGGTTGCGGCAAGTGTTGCTGAGTCGCTGGTATCCAGAGGGGATCTGGGTGGTAATGATGGCAGTTTTTGTTCCTGTGACAGTGCTGGGTTTCATTGGTTCTCAAGATCGGGATAGCAGTATCACCCTGAATTTTTTTTGGGCGTGGTGGTGGCCTGGTTATCTATTCTTATTTGCCTTTATTGGTCGGCTTTGGTGTGCCGTCTGTCCATTTATGATCGCCGGAGAGTGGATACGGCAAATTTCTCTGTGGCTATTTCCCCGCCAGCAACTGACCTGGAATACCAAATGGTTAAACCGTTGGGGAGCCTGGATTTTGTTTAGTGGCTTTGTCGCAATTTACTTGTGGGAAAAACTCTGGGACTTACCACATCATGCCTACCTGTCAGCCTGGTTGCTATTGATCATCGCAGCCGGAGCAATGATTTTCAGCCTAATCTACGAGCGGCGATTATGGTGTCGATATCTTTGCCCGATTGGTGGCATGAACGGGATGTTTGCGAAACTGTCGATGATTGAGTTGCGATCAACTCAACAGGTGTGTGGCAGTCAGTGCAGCACTTTTGGCTGTTATAAAGGCAGTGGAGTTACTCCCGTCACCTTTGCCGAGGCATTGCCGACCGAAGGACAGGCAACAGGGGGATGTCCCCTCTATTCACATCCAGCGCAATTACAAGACAACCGGGACTGTATGCTGTGTATGACCTGCCTCAAAACTTGCCCCAATCGCTCGGCACAATTGAATTTGCGGTTTCCGGCTTCCGATCTGCTGGATAATCACAGGGGATTCTGGGCAGAGGTTGCCCTGTTGCTGCTGCTGTTGGGCGGTGTGTTCATGCACCATGCTCATCGGATTCTGGGATGGTTAGGATTTGGTTCTATTCCTGTGGATGCCGATCATCTGCTGATTGGGATTCCCATCGCCCTCATCCTTTTGGGCATTCCCGCCGTGTTGACTTATTTGACTCATGCGATCGCTCGTCTTCTCGATTCTGAGCAACCGGACTATCTCACCGTCATCTATGCCTATCTACCCTTAACGCTAGCAGCCAATCTGACCCATTATATTCCTGCTGCGATGACTGAAGCAGGGCAGATTCTCCCAGTTTTCGCACGAACACTAGGTTACAGTGGTGCAAACTTACCAACGCTCACCTGGAGTTTGGATGTGGCTCAATTCTTGCAAGGTGTTACCCTACTGTCGGTGATGGTGTTGAGTCCCTATCCACTTCTGCGGATTACGCAGCGATCGCTATTCAACAATATTCCCCATCTATTGCTAATGTTGGGTTTTACAGCATTCTTTTTTAAATTGATGATCTAAAACTAATTTTGTGGCGTTGCAGAATAGAAATATGAATTAGAGCGATCGCTATGCAATGTCCTAAGTGTGCATCAACTCATACCGTAAAAACGGTAGGCAACGTGGTAAGCAAAATTACGTTTATGTTCGATGTAAGCGTCAATTTATCGAATCTGATGAACCAAAAGGATATTCTGAAGATATTAAGCATGAATGCCTAGAAATGTACGTTAATGGTTCTGGTTTTCGCGCAATTGAAAGGGTCAAAAAAGTACAGACGCTCGTGGACTCGCTTTCTCACGCAAGTAATTCTTTTAGTGAGACGATAATATTCGTTTTGCCATAAATTTTTGCTGCTTAACTCCACCTTCAGTTTAGCAGGCAATAAAAATCAAAATAGTAAATTTACTGGGGTTGCTAATTATTCAAGTAAGTTAGTATACAGCATGATTGATGAGTAAATGCTGACATCTTTTCATTGTCTTAGACGGGATGAATACCGATGACATCTGAGAGCGATCGCCAAAAAGAACTTGAACACCGGGAACGTTTATTACGGGAACGAGAAGTTGAATTGCGACTCCGGGAAATGGAAACTAACATCCATGCTACCGATGCGGCTTTTCATCAAACCGTGAAGCATCAACCAGAAAATACCGAGAAACCTTGGATGAAAAAACTAATTCTGGGTGGAAAGCTTTTTGCTCTTGGTGTGGTAGCCCTAGTTGCAGTGAAAATAGCCTCAGTATTGGCTGGGTTTATTATTGTTGGTGCTTTGGGATGGATGTCTTACAAATTATTTTTGGAATCTAAAAAAACCAATCTTTAATAAAGGTGTAACTATTATGAGTAATCAGGTAGCAACTGACAGATTTATCCAAGATTTAGAGCGGGTTGCTCAAGTGCGATCGGAGATATCTGTATGTTTAAGTAAACTGGCTGAAACAATTAATCAAGCTGAGTTGGCTGGAGATTCTTCATCAGGAAAGCTCAGTTTAGAGCGAGATATTGAAGATATTACAATAGCTAGTAAAAACCTCCACCAAGGTGTATTTCGCCTTTTGGTATTGGGCGATATGAAGCGGGGAAAAAGTACATTTCTTAACGCCTTGATTGGTGAAAACTTATTACCTAGCGATGTTAACCCTTGTACAGCAGTTTTAACAGTTTTGCGTTATGGGCCAGAAAAGAAAGTCACCATTCATTTTAATGATGGAAAAAGTCCACAACAGCTAGATTTTCAGAACTTTAAATATAAATATACCATTGATCCGGCTGAAGCAAAAAAACTAGAGCAGGAGAAAAAACAAGCATTTCCTGATGTTGATTATGCAGTAGTTGAGTATCCCTTAACGCTACTAGAAAAGGGAATTGAAATTGTCGATAGTCCAGGATTGAATGATACAGAAGCACGAAACGAATTATCTTTGGGTTATGTAAATAACTGCCACGCAATTCTGTTTGTGATGAGAGCTTCTCAACCTTGTACCTTGGGTGAGCGTCGTTACCTAGAAAATTATATCAAAGGTCGAGGATTGACGGTTTTCTTTTTAGTTAATGCTTGGGATCAGGTGCGGGAATCATTGATTGATCCTGATGATGTCGAAGAATTACAAGCATCGGAGAATAGATTGCGGCAAGTATTTAACGCAAATTTAGCAGAATATTGTACTGTAGAAGGTCAGAATATTTATGACGAAAGGGTGTTTGAGCTTTCGTCAATTCAAGCACTCAGACGACGGTTAAAGAATCCCCAGGCTGATTTAGACGGGACTGGCTTTCCGAAGTTTATGGAAGCCCTTAATACTTTTCTTACCAGAGAACGTGCGATCGCAGAACTTCGTCAAGTCAGAACCTTAGCAAGACTTGCTTGTAATCATACCCGCGAAGCAGTTGCTAGACGAATACCATTACTTGATCAAGATGTAAATGAATTAAAAAAACGGATTGATTCAGTAGAACCTGAGTTTAATAAACTCACAGGTATCCGAGATGAATTCCAAAAAGAAATTCTCAATACCAGAGACACTCAAGCAAGAACGATTTCTGAATCTTTTCGCGGCTACGTTTTAAATTTAGGTAATACTTTTGAAACCGATTTCTTGCGCTATCAGCCAGAATTAAATTTGTTTGATTTTCTAAGTAGTGGTAAACGAGAAGCATTTAACACCGCACTGCAAAAAGCCTTTGAGCAATATATCACTGACAAATCTGCGGCTTGGACATTAACTGCTGAAAAAGATATTAACGCAGCTTTTAAAGAACTTTCTCGCAGTGCTTCACAATATGGCGCATCTTACAATCAAATCACAGACCAAATTACAGAAAAGCTCACCGGACAAAACGTAAAGGTACATACCACTACTACTGCTGAAGAAGATAAATCTCCCGGCTGGGCAAAATGGGCTATGGGATTGTTATCACTATCTAAAGGAAATCTTGCCGGTTTCGCACTAGCTGGGGCCGGATTTGATTGGAAAAATATCTTGTTAAACTACTTCACTGTAATTGGTATTGGCGGGATAATTACAGCAGTGACAGGTATTTTGCTTGGGCCCATCGGGTTTGCAGTGCTAGGTTTGGGAGTAGGCTTTTTGCAAGCAGATCAAGCTCGTAAAGAGTTAGTTAAAACAGCGAAGAAAGAGTTAGTTAAACATCTACCTCAAGTAGCACATGAGCAATCTCAGGTTGTATACAATGCCGTCAAAGAGTGTTTTGACTCTTATGAAAGAGAGGTGGGTAAGCGGATTAACGATGATATTGTCTCGCGCAAATCTGAATTAGATAATTTAGTGAAGCAGAAACAAACCCGTGAAATCAATCGTGAGGGTGAGTTCAACCGCTTAAAAAAATTACAAGAAGATGTAATAGCTCAGTTGCAAAAAATTGAGGCCGCGTATAGCAATTTATTAGCTTACTACAGTTGAAAAAAACTATATAACCGTTGATAAATAGTAGCCACAAACTACTCATTAATTTAAAATAGAATACTAACGTCTTTACTATTAAGTAGCACGTTAGTATTAATTTTTTATAGGTTTTTAATTTTACATGCCTTATAGATGGTTGCAATTTTTGATATTTATTTGGGAACAATAATTTTAGAGTTCTTATAGAAGAGTAGCAAATTTATAAAATGGACTGGATAACTTTACTCAAGGCACAGCAATTTGATTTCATTCAAAGATTGAAATTTGCATGTCTACTTAATTGTAATATACAAGGTCAACATAGTGAATTGACAGTTATTTCTGGTGAAAACTTAGATCAATTACGAGACTTTTGCTGGAAAATGGTTAGTAAGTATAGAACAAACGACCCCAAAAATTGCTTCATTAACAACATGAAGGGAAAGTTAGGAGAGGAAGTTATAAAAACTCGTTTATCTAATTTGGTGACTGAGGTTGACTATGAAACAAGAATAAACGGTGATGGCAAAATTGATTTTACACTTACTAGGGATTCTTCTATTGGTATCCAGGTTAAAGCACGTTCCGGTATTTTTGACACTGTACAATGGTCAATAAGTCAAGAAGAAATTAATAAAAATGCTGTTTTAGTTTGTATTTTAATTCAAGAAAAAGTTAGTGAAGCTCAATCAATTTATAATCTAATTACAGTTGGGTTTATCCCAACTAATATGATTGTATTAAAGCATAATAAAGGCATTTTAGATATAAAAAGCTTGCTGTATTTTGGTGGTTTACGCAGCTATCTAGAAAATTTGATATTATCCAAAAAAAATAACGCGATAAAAGAAAATATTACAAAAGTTTCTGACGATGAAAATAAAGATTTATTTATTAATATAAATGACTACTCAGAATATAAAAACATACAAGAATCTAGTTATCTTGAAGATTTAGACAATGATGATTATTATGATTACTTTAAGGGATATAGTGAATTATAAAATAAATTTTTGAATACGTCCTCAAAAAATCTTAGCTGTAAAACATAGATAAATATGCTTCCAGAGTATGAAGGTTATAAGGATTTAGCAGATTCTCTCAAATCTGCATCTGCTTTACTGAATTTAGAACGCAAATCACAACTCCATCAAGATATAATTACCATTTGCAATCATCTAGTTAATCCTAGTTTTCGTATTGCGGTATTTGGCCCTTTTAATCATGGCAAGTCTACTTTACTGAATGCCATGTTAGGGAATCGCACCTTACCAATTGATTTAATCCCCACCACAGGTGCATCAATTACTGTCAAGTATGGCTCTGATGTGCGAACTCGGATCATGTTGGTAGATGGTACAGAAATTTATCGCAGTGGTACAGAAATTTTACAACAATTTGCAATTCTTGACGGCAATAGGCAGATGCGGAAAGATGTAGCATCTGTGGAAGTTTTTTGTCCGCATCCCTTCTTAGAAACGGGAGTAGAATTTCTTGATTTACCAGGAACAAATGATCGAGATGAGCAAGATAATTTAGTCAGAGAACAACTTTTAGGTGCAGATTTAGTTATTCAATTATTAGATGCACGTAAATTAATGACATTGGGGGAGCGGGAAAACTTACGAGATTGGCTATTAGATCGCGGTATTAAAACAGTTATATTTGTTGCTAATTTTCTAAACTTGCTAGAACCCGACGAGCAAAAACAGGTTCAAAATCGCTTGCTGTTTGTTGCAGAAAGCTTTCGAGCCGAATTACCTCCAGGTTTTAGTAATTTATATCGCGTTGATGCTTTACCTGCTTTAAGAGCTAGATTAAAAGGCGATGTTGCGGCTGCCAATAGTAGCGGGTTAGCGGCTTTTGAAACAGCGTTGCAAAATATTGTGGGGATTTTGCAACCAGATCGTGGTAGCGTGCGTTTGCCAAGAGTGCAAGCGATCGCTTCTCAAATCCAACTATCATTAAAAGCTAAAATTGACCCAATTGCTCTTGAAATAAAATCTTTTGATGATAAACAAAATAGTAAAATTGAAATTAAACAAAAAGCAGCTAACTTAATTTATAAAGGTTTCACTACCAGCATTGGAGAATTACGCAATTGGCTAGAATTACCCAAGCTACTTACAAAATATCAAGCTGATGCAGCAGTTGCATTGGCAGAAAATAAATTTAAAGATTGGCAAACAAATATTCTTAAAAAAGACCTCAACCAATTACAATTATCTGCTGTGAAATGGCTTTATCAAGCTTACGAGTTTTTCCAAGAAGAACGACCACAAGATTTAATAATTCTCTTTCCTAGCGAACCACAAGTAATACTACCCCCAAAGCCAAACAATAATGATGATTTGAGTGAGCCTGGTTCCATCGCTGTTGGTGGTGGTATCGGTTGGTTGTTAGGCGGCCCAGTTGGCGCTGCTGTCGTCGGAAGTATTTCTTATTTGTTAAACAAGAATATCCAAAAACAAGATGATCAATTAGCAAAGGAATCTTATCATCAGGAAGTTGCTAAACTTTGTATAACTGCAATTGAAGATTATTTTTCTAGTTTTAGCAACCAAGGTTTATCCATTTTGGCTGAATATGAACGGCAATCTGAAAAAGTAATTTGCTTTCAATTCAGCCAAGAACCAGGAGAAATTACGAATAAACGTGAAAATTTGCAGCAATTACAAAATGGTTTTAATCGGTTACTACAAGAGTTAGAAAAAGTCAAAATACTCTCAAATCATCAACCTTATAAAGAAATACCAAAATACACAAATATTAATAGAAAATATTCACCACAGCCAGAGAGAGTTAAAATTTCCCCTGAAAAAGATCCTGTGATTAAGCAACAACAGGAAAAGACCGCTAAAAATAATGGCGCAAGGGTAGAATCTGTTTCTCCACCACCATCGCCAAAAGCTTCTCCATCTCCGCGTCCCGAACAGGTAGAGGCTACATTTCGTGATTGGGAACTCAATGAGGAAATAGCCCGGATGAAAGCAGAGATGCAATCGCCTGGTTTTAAAACTAGCAAACAGCAAAATACAACTCAAAACAATAAAGCACCCAACCAACCCAAAAACCAAACGGAAAAAGATAAGATTACCCGCGCCTACGGCATTTTAGGATTGCAAACAAATGCTTCTCAGGCTGAGGTAAAGCAGGCTTATCGAACTTTAGTAAAAAAATGGCATCCAGATTTGTTTGTTAATCAGCCACAACTGCTAAAACAAGCACAAGAAAAAATGCACTTAGTTAATGATGCTTACACAATTTTGAGTGATAAATAAACAACAAGATACTGGACTTATTTAATAAGTTAGATTTCATCCTAATTTCATTTCGGGCTGCCAAGCTAATAAGTAAATATAGAATTAGGAAACTATGAGGTGAGACTTATGCAACTGCTATCTTTGAGGAATGGGTTTTTGGCGTTAACCTTGACTGCGATCGCTTCAGCAGGTGGTTTAATTACAGGCTGTGCTGGTACTGCTTCCCAAAACCAAAGTGAAGCAGCAAAGGCAACCACCGCCAATGCTAAAGACAAGCAGATGATGAACCACGGTGGTGGCATGATGAATCACAGCATGGGAATGGATTTAGGCCTAGCTGATGCTAATTTTGATTTACGATTTATCGATGCCATGATACCCCATCATCAAGGGGCGGTGGAAATGGCGAATGTTGCACAGGTAAAATCAAAACGTCCTGAAATCAAAAAGCTAGCAGACAATATCATCAAATCACAAAATCAAGAAATCACTCAGATGAAGCAGTGGCGACAAGCTTGGTATCCCAAGGCGGGAGATAAACCAATGGCTTACAACAGTCAAATGGGGCACATGATGGAAATGTCATCTGACCAAATGAAAACTATGATGATGAGTCAAGACTTAGGTGCAGCTGATGCTGAATTTGATTTGCGCTTTATCAATGCGATGATTCCTCACCACGAAGGGGCTGTAACAATGGGGCAAGATGCCTTAAGTAAGTCGAAACGCCCTGAAATCAAGAAATTAGCCCAAGAAATTGTTAAAGCCCAAGAGATAGAGATTAAAGAAATGCAGCAGTGGCGGAAAGCCTGGTACAACAAGTAGTTCGTAATGGGCAACTCTTGGAGACGCTAAAAGCAAATGCCCCGCTACGCTAACGCTGCAAGTAACCAATATGTACTTGCGGTTGGGAATTTCAGGAGCAATGTCTACAATCTGACTTTTCACGGTATCAGGAAAACCTCACTTCTATTTCTCTCTCCTTTTAGGTATAGGTTGGTTGAGGAACGAAACCCAATTGTTATACCAATTTAATGTGAAGTTGCACATATCTTGATCCCCCTAAATCCCCCTTAAAAAGGGGGACTTTGATAGATGTTTTTTCGGTTCCCCCCTTATTAAGCTACGGTGTAAGTAAGTCGGCAGTTTTATCCCAATACGCTTGGGATAAGCCGGAAACCCCTCATGTAGAGACGCGATTTATCGCGTCTAAAAGACTGGTATTCACTCTAAACTCATTTTTTAACGTCAGAGTTTATAAGTTCCAAATATAATGTACAGTTTTCACGTAAGTGATATTGAGGAAAAAACGTGGAATTTCAGAAGTTATTGTCTATTTTTACTTTAGTAAAGATTGCTACGTTCGCTCTGAGTGTACCTGTATTTGCTCAAATCACCCAGATCCCCTCTAATTCTTCACAGTCGAGTTGTCGTGCAACTAAAGTAGATACTCCAATTTTTAAAGAACCTTCAACATCATCTAGTGCTATCAGAATATTGTCAGCACAAACAAGGATTACTTTAGCATTTATACCAGTGAGTGGAGATAGATTTGTCAGAATTAAAGCTCCGAGTTCAGGGTTTATTCAAACTGCTGTGCTGAAATTTTGTCAGACAAATAACAGCACTCAAAACCTGTGGAGTAAACCTACTATTGGCAGTGTATGTCGGCAAATTGTACAAACTGAAACTCTACGTCGCCAACCAAGTATAAAAGGAGATTATATTACAACACTTTCTCCAAACGCAATCGTGTTTGTGAACGTGGTTACAGGTAATGTAGTTAAGTCATACAAATCTGAAAATTACATTTGGGTAGAAATCGACCTTGCCAGAAGTTTCCCTGGAGAGTTATCCGGTAATGGTTGGATAGCCAATACTGACTTAGTAAATACTCCTAGATTAAGTAGTCTGGCTTATTGTAGTTAGTAGGCTATTTCGCTTAATTTCTCGACCCAGTATGAGTTTATCCATCCGCTAGGGTCGCGCCTTCGACCGCACAGCAATAGCCTGACTCTGACCATTTGTAAGATTTATTTCGCTCAATGCGTAAGTCACGATTCATCTGACAGAAATCAAAAAATTGTTCATTTATCATTTGCATTGATGACGGAATTTGCAAAACCAAAGGGGATGAGAACATAGGGATTTCCTCCAGGTTCGGATGCCTAGCCGACTAACTATATTCTCACGCAAATAAACAAAGACGCAAAGATATAACTTTGCGTCTTTGCTTTTTATCCGAAATCATTTTCAGATTTACTTGTTAGGCTGAGGAGTCATCCGCAGATAGGGTTTGATTTCCTCGTAACCTTTGGGGAATTTCTCTTTAAGTACTTCTGGATCTTTGAGTGAGGGGACAATTACAACATCCTCTCCATCTTTCCAGTCGGCTGGTGTCGCCACGCTGTAATTATCAGTCAATTGCAGAGAATCAATTACCCGCAAAATTTCATCAAAGTTACGTCCCGTACTGGGAGGATAGGTGAAACTTAGGCGGAGTTTTTTATTAGGATCAATCACGAAAACCGATCGCACTGTCACAGTCGCATTAGCATTGGGGTGGATCATGTCGTAAAGCTCAGAAACCTTGCGATCTGCATCCGCCAAAATTGGGTAGTTAAGAGTGGTGCTTTGAGTTTCTTCAATGTCTCCCACCCAGCCTTTGTGAGATTCTACGTCATCAACGCTGAGTGCGATCGCTTTAACATTGCGCTTGTCAAATTCTGGTTTTAGCTTGGCAACTGTGCCGAGTTCTGTTGTGCAAACAGGTGTAAAATCAGCAGGGTGAGAGAACAGCACAACCCAGCTGTCACCCGCCCATTGGTAAAAATCGATGTCGCCGTGTGTTGAGGCTTGCGTAAAGTTGGGTACTGTGTCACCTAGACGGAGAGCCATGTGAGATTCCCTGTAGTTAGAAAGGCATATATATTCTAGTATGTCATCATGACATAAAACCCCGATTTCCCAATCGGACTTTAGCAGTTTGAAACAAAATTTTAGGTTGTCAGCGCTCTCAGATCAGTGATTAAAAGGAGGTCAAAACTATTGACTAAAGTACACATGTATGCTTTAGTTTATTATTTTTTCCTATAGGTTTTTCTTTACATAGAAGATTGCAAATATCAGGGCAATAGCTGAACTATAAGCTATTGCACGTCTGGTTTATTGAGTTGCAACATTTCCACATTATTGCAAAATTCCGATAATTTTTCTTCGCATCGATGCAATATTATGAGAAATTTATAAGCTATGACAAATTTAATTGTCACAAAACAAGTAATGAGAATAAAGGTTACAAATATATTTATTATTTTTGAATTTTGAATTAATGATGATAGTAATCCTTTTTGTTATTGGTGTTATCCTCAGCACAACTGCAAGTTTTGTTTTTGGAGTTCCTTGGTTGATGCCGATTTTAGGTACTGCTGTTCCCTATCCCATTTTCTTGTTACAAGTGCGTCGCCAACAATATAAAAGTGCTTTTTGGTGGATGTTATTGTGGGGAGTTTTGCAGAGTATTGCTGTAATTGTAGCAACTGCGATCGCACCAGAAACAGCAGCAAAAGTCATCCTTCGTGGACAATCATACACTACAGAGATGTTCCACTGGATTCGCACGGGAGAAGGTATGGAAGGTTCACTCAATTTATTTTTACCAGACCATTTATTGCAGTACGGAATTTTTTGCATTCTCTGCGTTGCCACTATTAGTAGCGTGGCATTGATATTCGGCACTTGGATGCTGAACTACATGAATTTTTATGTTGCAGAACTGGTAAAAGTTAGTGCTAAACCTTGGTTAGCAGCTATTTTAGGGTGGTATCCTTGGTCACTTCTGCGGATAATTGGGTTTATCGCTACTGGGGTAGCTTTAGCTGCATTAGGATTAAATTTATTAACTCGCATCAGAGGTGAAGTTCCGAAGTCTCCCTTTCCGAAAACTTATATGTTAATTGGGATTGGTTTTGTGATTGCGGATATCGTTGTCAAAGCAATTCTCGCACCTATTTGGCAAAAACTGCTGTTGTCTGCGTTGGGTTAAATTCATTTGGTTGCTAGAATTTTTTGGTAGGCTTGGATTGTTTGCCTTGCGATCGCATCCCAGCTAAAATTGTCCAAGGCGTATTTTTGGGCGTTTAATCCCCGTCGCTGGCGTTCTGCGGGATTTTGCAAAGCTTCTTGCAGTAACTCTACCAGTGCTTGAACATCTGTTGCGCCTACCCAACCCGACTCGCTATCACGTATTTGTTGACAAATATGCACTTGGTCAGAAATGACTACGGGTACACCTGCTACCATAGCTTCAGCTACAGCAATCCCAAAATTTTCGTAGTAAGAAGGTAAGACAAATAAATCAGCCGCTTGTAGTAAACTAATTTTTAACTCACCAGTGACAAAGCCTGTAATTGTAGTGTGCGATCGCAGTGGTGAATTTTGAATCTGGGATATTATCTTTTGTTCGTAATCTGGATCTTGAGGATTTGTCCCAGCTAAGACAAAATGAAACTTATAACCAACCGCTAACAGCTTCTCTAGCGCCGGAATCAACAAATTTAACCCTTTTTTTGGGTCAATTCGTGACATAAACAGCACTAAAGGCACATCCTTTGGTATTTCTAGCTGACTACATACATTTTTAATAGACGATTGACGGGGAATCACACCCAAGGGAATCACCAAATCTGGTGTAGATACTCCAAATCGTTCTGATATTTTAGCTTCTTGCTCGCTAGTAAAATGAATTGCTGCCGCACCAGCTAAATTTTGACGTTCTATAATTGCAACATAAAGCTGTTTTAATTGCTTTTTCTTCTGTAAATCAGCCGGATCGAGAGTACCCAAAGGACGGAAAATATAAGGTAGCTTTTGCTGACGACACACAATAGCAGCAGCGCTAATTATTGGGGAGAATAGAGCATGGATATGTGCTATATCAAACTCGTGAGCGTGAAGTTTTAGCCAGTTTAATAAATCAAGGGAAAATTTGTAGCGACGAAACGGCGCACAATGAAAGTAAATTATTTCATAGCCATCTTGTTTAATTGGGCGATTTAAAGGAACATCTAAAGGTGTTTGACCATTATCGCCATTACTATCAGTTGTGAGAATTGTAACTTCCACTCCCTCTTTTACCAAAGCTGGAGCTAATCCAAGTACCATTTGACTCGGCCCACCGTAAATTAGAGAAATTGAGGGAACAATTTGTAATACTTTCATTTTTTTGTCATTTGTCATTTATCTTTTATCCTTTATTCTTCACTAATGACCAATGACTAATGACTAATGACCAACTCTTGATAAAATTCTAATTGCTGTTTCGCCAAAGCTTTATTTGTATATTGAACCATTGCTTTTTGATAACCCATTTCACCGAGATTATGAGCAAAATCTGGTTTATCCATTAATTGAATTAAGCAATTAGCAAGAGCTTGAACATCACCTTCAGGAAATACTAAACCAGCATCGCCAATTACATAAGGAATTTCCCCGGAATTAGAACCAATCACAGGAACTTGGCAAGCCATCGCTTCAATTAGCACATGACCAAATTGCTCTTTCCAACCAGCAGAAGTTAAGGTTTTAAACTTGTAAGTTGTTTCTGAAGGTAATACTAAAGTACTCATTAAATTGATATAACTTGCAACCTCATCGTGTGGAACACTTTCTATCAAAATTAACCGTTCTTTAATATTGTTTTCTGCTGCGAGTTTGAGTAATTCAGTCTGCAACTCTCCGCGTCCCAATAACAGTAATTTCCAAGGTTTATTTTTCAATGCAATTAAGGCTTGCAAAAGCGTTAATAAACCCTTTTCTTGCACAAAGCGCCCTACAAAACCTACTACAAAATCCTCTTTATGAATACCAAATTTAGCTGCTAACTCTGGTTGAGCTTTGGGAGTAAATAAACTTTCATCTACACCCAGTTGGGGCATGACTTTAATTGCACCTGTATATCCCCGTTGCCGCAAAACTTCTGCTCCATCCTGATTCCCAGAAATAATGCCGTGGCTGTGGTTGAGGTTATATTTTTCTAATAAAGAAATTGGTAGTTTCAGTTCATAAGGAAGATTCCACCAGGTAAAAAATACATTTTTTGCCTTGAGTCCTAATAACTGATTTAAGGCAATCATCTGAGTATAAGCCAAGGCTCTAGAACCTTGTTCTACTTGGATGATTTGCGGGCGGAATTGTTTTAATAAAGATATCAAATCAGCGCCAAAAGTAAGGAGTCCCTGATGATTTTGACTAAAATTAGAAACTGGAACTATTCTAAATCTGCCTTCATCACGGTATTCAGTTTCAATAATTCTGTTTTGTACACCGCCTGGTTTCCAACGCTTTGGCACTACAACTGTCACTTCAATGTCAGGTTCTAGCTGAGATAGAGCGCGTAATTTCTCACAGTTGAGGTCTACGATATAAGTGTGACTAGCAACTAATATTTTCATCTATTCTTTGTTATTCACTAATGACAAATGACTAATAACTAAACCTGTTTATCCAATCGACTGTAAATTTGACCATCGTTCCATAGTGATTGGATGACAGTACCCAAGGCTTTGAAAAAACCCAAAATGTAGAAAATACCGCGAGTGGCAATTTTGATGGGGGAACCACTTTTATGGCAAGGTGGTCGTCCCAGAACGTGACAGTCAAATAAACGACCGTATAGGCGTAAAGCTTGAGTCGCAGTCAGGTTTTTTAGCCCTAGTAGGAAATGGTTGTGATAAAAGGTGAGTTGATATTTTAGCGATCGCATACTAATATCATGACAACCCCCTGTTTCTTCGCCTAAATGCACCAAATGGGCTTCTGGGTCGTACCAAATCTTATACCCCGTCTGTCTTACCCGCAAACAAAAATCTGACTCTTCGCGCACTGCACTACCGCGAAACCTCTCATCAAACCTCAATCCATACTTAGTAAAAATTTCGCGGCGAAATGACATATTACAACCCCTTGCTGTCAGTACTTGCTGAGGTTTGGTGGTATGTACTAAATCAATATGATACCAAGCAATTCCTGGGTCCATAGCTTCGGGAGGCAGATATTCAATCTGTAAATCTCCTCCAGAATCACCTAATTTCATTCTGTCAAACACCCGTCCGGCGACAGCCCCCACTTCTGGATTTTGCAAATAATTTTTCGCATGGGCTGTTAACAATTCTGGGGTTAGCTGAACATCATCATCAATAAATAATATTATTTCACCAGAAGATCGCCGTACAGCATAATTTCGCGCCCCTGGCAAACTTGCCCAATCTAATCGCAACCATTTAATTTTACCTACATCTGCCATCTCTTCTAGGTAGGCTTGAATTTCTGGTTGGTGCGTTGGGGTTTGGTCTACTACTAAAACTTCAAAATTGGGATAATTCTGTTTCAGGACATCTACAATGCTATCTCGTAGCGCTTCCTCTCTACCATAAGTCGGGATAACTACAGAAATTAAAGGATAATCATCCATGATTTTTATTAAGTAATTTTTCTATTTTGATAATAGCCTGATAAAAATTAATTTTCATTAACTTTATTAAGCTACTCTTGCCTTAATTTACAGTCAGTCAAGAACCGAATAAGATTGCTTTTAATTCTTTATACTCCCACCGCCGCAGCCGCATAGAGATTATCAAATAACTCATTTTGCTTTTCGGAGTTATGTACAAGTTGCGCTTGAGCTAATGCTCCTGCACTTAGAAATTCGTAATGTTCTCGTTTATCACTTCTATCAAGAAATTGCATAATTTGCTGCAATGCTTGTTCTGCTAAATAGTCATAAGTGCTATCGACAATTTCCCAATATTCATCAGTTTTAGTTTTCTCTCCATGTAGCCAATTGCTCCAGTGCCTAATTTCATTAATTGGTAACTCTAAAACGTAGCCATTCTCACCATTACGAACAAACTCTGGTAAGGCGCATACATTAGTCGTAATTGCAGGAGTTGCAACAGAAAAGCCTTCGATGATACTATAGCCATAAGTATCATGTAATGTCGCCATTAATTGAAAATGGCTTTGCGATAATAGCTCAATAACTTTGTCATTAGGAATATTTCTATGGAAGACAACGTTATTTAATTTCAGTAACTTTAAATCATCTACATATTTACTGCGATCGGGAAAATCAGTTGGAACTCCTGAACCATGTTCCAATCCCGATATTATATGTACAGTAATCGGCAAACCTAGTTTTTCAGCTTTCTTGGCTAGTCTTAAAGCAACAACTCCGCCTTTTCGGGCAATGTGATTTCCAATAAATACAAGCTGGAGATTTTGTTGTTCTTGATAAAGTTTTGATTGCTTAACTTTTATTGGGAAGTTGGGATGAATAACATCTACTTTCTTACTTACTTTTTCTTCTATTTTCCAACCTTCTATCCGCTTGACTAATCTCAACTTGGCGTAATCAGAAATTGCAATAATTTTTTGACAATTGTCTAGTGCTAATCGATTATTTAATAATTCATAAATTGCTGCTTCAACTTGATTTTGAGGATTTCTATATAAAATACGATGATCCTCAAAGGTGAGAAACCAAGGTTTATTTGTATATAAAATTCTGTTGAAAGAATGAATTGCCTGGTATCCTTTCCATACAGGTTGCCAAGCCATAAAACTGGCTAAAGGATACCAAATTTTTTCTATAGGATATCTACCTGTGGGGAAAGGCTTGGGGTAGATGAGTGTATGCCGAGAATTTCGAGGTAAGTTTGGAATGCTGAGGTGTTTTTGACCACATATAATTACTTTTGGCATTTTTATTTCATTTAAATTGTTTTTAGACGTTTTCTCTTGTTTTTTTGCTCAGGGTCAGCATCTTCCTTATCTTGTTTCTCTAATTCTGGCAGTTTAAAAAGAACTCCTGCAAAAAACCAATAATAGACAGCAACAGGGTCAACATCTAGAGGATAGTAGTAAGTGTTGTAGCTAATAAACAATATAAACACCCATAAAGCTGCTCCGTAACTGCGGAAATTACGGTTCTTTATGGAGCGATAGGTTTTAAAGCCCATAATTGTTAAAGTTGTTACCAAACCCAAAAAAGCTAGTACTCCAACAATTCCAACTTCAAAAAGGACTTTGGGGTAGTAAGTTTCTACCAGTTTAGTTTTCCCCATTGCGCGGGCAGAGTTGGTTGCTCGACCTAAGCCACTTCCTAAAGGCCCATCTACATTTTTCCAATTCTCTTCAAATTGCTGGACGATAAAATCTTGAGGTGGTGAAGCGTCCCAGCGACTGGTAAAACTCTCGGTTCTCTCTTGGACGACGGTAGGGTTACTTATCATCACAATTCCTAAAACTATAGCCAGTCCTATCCCTATGGGGATAAATCGTTTAAGGTTGCCAATTTGACCAGTCAGCAATAGCAAAATCCCGAAACAGATTGGTACTAAGGCTAAGGCGATTCTTTGTCCAGAAATTACAGCATTGATAAAGACTGTCACTAAAGAACCTAAACCGACTAGCCGCCAAATAAAAGAGGGATCGGTGAAGCCGGTAGCAAAGGTAAAAAAGGTGCTGGAAATTAAGAACCACGCCCATTGCCAAGGGGCTACAAATGTTCCTGGCAGACGAATTACCCCTTCTTCGGGACTATATAAAAGCGCTCCACCAAAATAACACCGGGCTTCTAGTGATGTGACAAATAGGGCATTTCCTTCAAGACCTCTAGTGCCTTGACATATACCAGTTAGTAGTAAGAGGTATTGGATACATCCCAACACACAACAAACCAGTGTGAGAACAATTTGGAGGCGCGATAAAAAGAGAAAATCCCGCTTATCCCGAATTAGATAGTAAGCACAACCAATTAGAGGGACATAGCCTAAAAATACTTTTAGCCCCAAAATTCCCATACCTAAAGGTATTTCTTTCTCTGCTTTTTCTAATAGTCCGACGCTAGGCGGGTTAAACTGCTGTCCACCATTGACAAATAATAGTGTTAGTACACTGCAAGCCAAAACAATATAAAGCGGAATTTTAATGCCTTGGGGAATAATTAAAGGTAATCCCTGCTTTCGACAAGTTTGCCAAAGTCCAATTAGCGCTGGAACATAAAAGGCATCTTTAGCTAATTGGAGTATGGGACTACTGCCTAAATAGTAGGTGATAGTACCCCCAACAGGTACGTAAATGATGAAGGCATATAGCGCTTGGCGCGGATATTTGTAAGAAAGGGACATGATGATTATCCCTAAAACACCGGGGAGTGCTGCTTTAATTCCACCTACGAAAAAAAGCACAACGCCAATGAATAAACCGCCAAAAGTGGCGGTGGTGAGTAAACTAATAAGTTCTTTACGTGCTAGGGCTGCTTTGCGTTTTTCGGCTAACTGTTCTTTGAGACTAAGAGTAGAAGTTTCCTTAGAAGTCTGCTTTTTCGATTTTTTAGATGTTTTGGATTTTGACTTTATTTTCGGCATAGTAGCGCTGTAGCCTATCAGCATCAAGGTAATACATTATACTTGACAAATATTTTGAGATTGCTGTAAGTTGTACAATCCAAATTCGTCCTTAACTGATTGATTTAATAATTTACGATTAAAAATGTTAAATTTTAATCTTTTGGAATTATCAAAAAGGTTTTCTCCTGTATCCAGGATATAAACTGCTCCGAGAAATGGTAATGATTTAATAGCTTTTCCTTTATTCTCTAAAACATCCCTAACTTTGCCGTGATCTATATAATATCTATAGTATCCGTAGCCACGATTATACTCTGCGCTTTCGGGCAAATAGTTCAGATCGTAGCGAATAATGTTACAACTACCGCACATTTTATAAAAATTCCTTCTTTTAAGATATACATATTTACTACCTTCTTGATATTTATAACCTTTGTTAATAACCCATCCATCCGAATCAGGATGTTGTTGAATAAATTGGGCTAACTTTTTGCTGACACAATCATCAGCATCAATTGCCATAGTGTGAGTTGGAGAAAATTGTTGAGCATAAATCAATCCTTTCAGGATTTTACGCCCTTTATCTGTGTCTCCTTTTGCTATAGGGTTAATCTCGTTGGGAGGAGAAAAATCAACTGTAAGGTATGTAATATGAGAATGGGTGAATTCTATTTTCGGTTTTTCGTGACAAACAACAATAACGTGAAAGTTAGGTGAGGTTTGATTGCAAACTGATTTAATACATCTTTCAAATAATTGGGTAACACGTTCCCAGGAATTGGAAACTTTTGCACTTTTAAGTGGGATAACAAAAACAAGCATGATATTATTTTTAGATCAAGTATAGGAATCTGCTTTGAGTTTTAAAGTTAATTTGCTTAAGAGGCAATAGTAAAAGAAGCATTTTTGAGGATTACTGAGTTTGTTCAAAAATCAAAAAATATGAGTTTTATAGGGAAGAATCTCGAAGTAAATAATAACACGTTCAGACTAATGTGATAACGTGGTGATTTTTTTTGATAATTAATTAGGCGGACATTGTATAACAATACAAATACAAATGTCACAGCTTCTACAGATAACCAAGGCTGGTTAATTTGTAGAAGCTGTGACGGAAAATTGGCGTTTGTTAAAAGCTGAGATAATAGCTAATTTAGTCCATCAGATGTTGCTGGACTTTTGAAACTAATTCATTTGTCCAGTAGTTGGTAAGTTCGGCATTAGAAGCTTCTACCATGACTCTGATTACTGGTTCTGTACCAGAGGCGCGAACCAAGATTCTACCAGAATCACCCATTGCCGCTTCAGCAAGAGCGATCGCTTGTTGTACCGGTTCGCAATCTTGCCACCCCAAACGGCGATCGCGATCTATAACTCGCACGTTCCGCAATATTTGCGGATATGTCTGGAAGCTTTGATCTACTAATTCTGCTAGGGAAACACCCGCTTCTTTCACCAAAGCTGCTATGTGCAAGGCTGTTAATAAGCCATCTCCAGTTACAGCATAATGAGGGCAAAGAATATGACCTGATTGTTCGCCGCCTAACATTGCCCCAGTTCGCTGCATTTCGGCTTGTACATATTGATCGCCGACGGCGGTACGAATTAATTTACCACCAATTTGTTGCCAAGCTTTTTCAAAGCCCAAGTTGGCCATGACTGTAGACACAATCAGGTTATCTGGTAGTTGTTGGTTTTTTTGTAAATGCCGTCCCCACAGGTAGAGAATGTAATCGCCGTTCACTTGTCTGCCAGTATTGTCTACTGCTAAGACGCGATCGGCATCGCCATCGAAAGCAAAGCCGATATCAGCGTTGTGTTCTTGGACTGTGGCGGCAAGAATATCTAAATGAGTGGAACCGCAGTTAACATTAATGCGATCGCCATCTGCTTCGTTATGCAAGCAGATCACCTCTGCCCCCATTTCTCTAAATACTGATGGCGCTAACCCCACTGCTGCACCCCACGCCAAATCTAAAACAATCTTCATTCCCTGAAGATTTAGGTCACTGTTTAAGGGTTTTTTCAACGCTTCGCCATAATGCCCCACTAACTCAAAACGTGAGTAATGCCGTCCGCAATTAGTGACTTTAGCGATCGGTGATATTTTCCCACGCAGCCCAGCTTCTATTTCTGCCTGTAATATTTGTGGTAACTTTCCACCATTTCCACCAAAAACCTTAATTCCATTATCCTCTGGGGGATTGTGGCTGGCAGAAATCATTACTCCACCGATCGCATCACTGATACTGGTGAGATAGGCAATGCAAGGAGTGGGACATAATCCCAAATACCAAACTTCTAATCCTGCTGCTGTTAACCCTGCACTCAAAGCCATTGCTAGCATATCGCTAGAGTTTCTAGAGTCCTGTCCGAGAATGACTGGCCCTATTTGAGTAGCATGGTTACGTAAAACAATCCCCGTCCAAAAACCAACTTGCAAAGCTAAGGGCGCACTCAGCAATTCTCCGACTCGCCCGCGAATCCCATCTGTACCAAATAAAGGATTTGCCGGTAGTGGGATTAAATTCAGTCCAAAACTGCTTTCAATCCCTTTGCCCAATCCTTCAGCTTCGGAAGGAGAATCTCCAGGAATGCCTGGTATCCGAGTTATAGATGAAACCATATATTTAAACACTCCACACAATCACACTGAAAAATAGCACTTAAGACTTTATTCAGCAATTTTGACACGCTTTTTATCTTTAGAAATTTATCTGTTTTTACGTAATTATACTGAATTACAGACTTTCTAATTGTAAATATTTCATGAAGTCAGTATTGGTTTTTACATTATTAGTAAAGTCTCCACATTTTAGCTAATTATTCCTTTTATGCCATTAACTTGAGTTTTGATTTTTCTCTGTATTTAGTTCACATCTTGCAATGCTCTTAACAAGAAATACAATGTAAGGAATATTACTTAGATTTCATGATGGATATTCTTTGGGAAAACTAATCATGAAAGCAAAAGTTAGCTTATAACAACAGAAAATCAAAACACCGGAATGTAAAGTTATATTATGTAGTTTTATTGCTGTGTAAAAAACTACAAAATCATTGCAGCTTAAAAAATTTTAATATAAATTCTCATCAAATAGTTTTAAGGTAACGTTTTAATGGCTATTTTTAGCCGTTAGTGAATTAAAACTCGGCAGTTAACTTTTAAAGTTGAGAAATTTAGCATGAGCAGCAATTTAGCAACCAAATTACGTGTAGGCACTAAGAAAGCCCACACAATGGCAGAAAATGTAGGTTTTGTCAAGTGCTTTTTAAAAGGAGTAGTAGAAAAAAACTCTTACCGGAAACTAGTTGCTAACTTCTACTTCGTCTACTCAGCGATGGAAGAAGAAATGGAAAAGCACCGCCAGCACCCAATTCTTTCTAAAATCAACTTTCCCCAGCTAAATCGCAAGTATACCTTAGAGCAAGACCTGAGTTATTATTTTGGTGCTAACTGGAGAGAGCAAATCAAACTATCTCCCGCAGGTGAAGCTTATGTAAAGCGCATCCGAGAAATCTCTGCCACAGAACCAGAACTGTTAATCGCTCATTCATATACTCGTTACTTGGGCGACTTATCTGGGGGACAAATTCTCAAAAACATTGCTGTAACAGCGATGAATTTGTCTGATGGGCAAGGAACAGCTTTTTATGAGTTTCCAGAAATTCCTGACGAGAAGGCATTCAAAGCAAAGTATCGCCAAATTTTGGATGAATTACCCCTTGACGAGGCGACAACCGATCGCATTGTTAATGAAGCAAACGCCGCCTTTGGCACGAACATGAAGATGTTCCAAGAATTGGAAGGCAATTTGATTAAAGCGATCGGTATAATGGTTTTCAACAGCCTCACACGCCGACGGACACGCGGTAGTACTGAACTCGTCACTGCTGAGTAACGGTCTTGACATTGCGGAGTATGGTGTGTGGAGTCTAAGTCTAGATAGCCTGATGCAAGATAATTCATAGATATTTCTGGAATAAGAGCGATTAACGCTCAAATCTTTAGGGGCAATAGCCCTGTGACTGTTTTCTTTTTGTGAAAGCAAGCATGGGGAGATTGCCCCTCAATTGTGATTAAAGGAGTTAGGAGCCATTCAATTTTAGATTTAGGATTCAAAATTAGGTAATTTCTGGGCGATCTTCACCCTAAACTGGATATTGCTGTGCGATCGCTATCTTCATCTTGTAGCGGTAAATCATATCTATCATACAGAACTTTTATATGTCGGCTAAATTGCTCCTCGACAAAATAGCTGCTAGAAAATTCACTTGCAAAAGAAACTTGATGAAAGTGATAATCTAGATTTAATAGATTGTAAACAAGTCTTAAAAAATAATCATCGATCCAGAAATCTACATCAAATAGTGAAATACCATATTTTCCTTCCAACCTCCGATTTAAAGTTTTTAGTAACCAAGACCATTGAGGTTTGAGGGTGGGATCGATACGGTTCCCAAATACAGGATTAAAAAATTGATTTACTTGATTTGTTCTCACATCAATCACTTTATTTAGTAAATCGGCTGCCTTGATTGGAGATGAATTAAACCAATAGTTAGCAACTACTAAATCATGTAAATAAGCAACTACAATTTTAGGGTTTTCTTTAATGAACTGTGAGCGGCAAACAATTCCTCTGATTGATGGAATTCTTAAACTACTTGTTTGAGATAAAGGCAGCTTTCTCACAAAAGCGTAAGCTTCTAGAATTGAGGCGAAAGTATGACAGCACACGTAAGCATCTATAGTTTTGTTTGCCAAACTCTTACTTGCTTTACGAGGATCTTCATTCACTAATCTACAATCTTTACTGACATCCATATTATAAAGGTCAAAAAGAGTGATGATGAATCTATGAGCATTGGAACCAAATAAGGTAGAAATTCGCTTCCCTTTGAGATCCTGAACAGTATTTATAGAAGAATCTTTATGCAGAACAATATTTATATCTTGACCTAAAAGATTATATGAAGCAATCCCAACTAATTTAGAGCCAAAACTTAAATCATCAAAGAATTGACTACCATTATTTAAGAGAGAAATATCATCTAAAATACAAATATCTAGCTCTCCCCGCTTCATCTGTCGGTTCATGTGTTCCCCAGAGTCAAACGGCATAATTTGTAACTCGAAATTTCGAGTAATTTCAATATTTTTGAAAATAGCCTGTTCAAATGATGAAGATGCTCTCTGTAAATCAGAAATATGCTTAGTCCCATACCCAGCAATAAACTGTCCTATAGAATCCCTCTGAATACCTATCCTCAGAATATTGTCTTCTTTGGGAGAATACCTATCTAAAATTAGGTTGATATTAGGCAAGCTTTCCAAATTATCTTGATCGAGTCTAAAGCTTCTCACCAAACCCTCTGCGGATATTAACAACTCACTAAAGCGAGGAACATGCAGATAAATACCATATTCATTAATATCTTGAATAGTCATAGTTAAAACTTGGTATTCAGCTATTACCTCAGTTTGACAAAAATCAGGTAGTATCGTTAGTTTTTGGTTTTTTGAAGCATAATCTAGTAAATCTTGATAACTGTTTAATACGTGTGTCCCGCTTAATTTATTCTTCAAAAATTCATTCTTAGACAGTTCTTGATAGACCTCATCCAAAAGTACAATATCAGTTAGATTAATATCATTTATTTTAACTAAGCTATACTCATTTAAATATTCACTTGCTCCAAAGGAAAACAACAGCATTTTATGAGTTTTTAATCTAGTGCAGTGGTGTTCTTCTTTATATCCAGAACAAGTGTTGAGCAGTAGATCCATTTCTATGAGGTGAGAATTGGAAAAAAAACTACTGTCTTTAATCGCAATTTCTTTGAGATTTCTGCCTGGAAAACAAAGCTGAAATCGCTGCAAATATTGTTTTAGCCAGACTTCTAAAATTAAATTAGTAGCCCCCAATATCAAATCTTCACCTTCAGCACTAAATGTTGCCTGAAATTCTTCTTGCAGATTTTCTACAGTTTCTACAACATTAAATGTCTGAGAAATCAATTTCTTACCTTTATGAGTCAAGCATATAGAGCCGGGAGAGCGATTTAACAGAATTACTCCGAAATAATCCTCTATTTGTTTGACTTTTTTACTAATTAATGCCTGACTATAGCCTAATTTTTGTGCTGCTTTAGAGAAGCTACCACACTCATCTACTGCTTTTAAAATTTTGATGTGGTTTAGGGTAATATCTTCGAGTTTAATCTTATTCATGCTGGGTAGGGCAAGATTTTTAAAATAATTCGTAATTAAATTTTGTAACGGGGATTTTAATTAGGCATCAAAACTTGCTGCCTTGGGAGGCAGGGGAATTAAACCCCCATTTGTTAATTACAAGGGAATTAAGCTATTCTGCTGTGTATATTTTGAGATGACTAATTCGTGGAAGCGAATAGTATCTTCCAACATAGATTCAAATTTGAGTACTATTAAGTCAACGCCAACAGCTTCGTATTCTTTCAGACGTTGAATAATAGTATAGCGATCGCCAACGAGTTGAGCAGATAAACCGAGGTTGGCTTCAATGGTTTGCTTAATATCTAGTTTGTTGTGGGCAACGACGTTCGGATCGATTTGTTCTTGAAAGTACTTGATTTGCTGCTGATTGGCAGAACGATAAATCGCTTCTAATCTGGCTTCGGCTTGGGCGGTATGTTCACGAACGATCGCAAACGCACTCATTGCTACTTTAATCTGACGACCGTAGCGATCGCTAGCTAATCTTTTCACTTTCTGCACCAATGCTGCCGTTTTTTCAGGTTCATCAGCATTGATAAATAGATAATCTCCCTGACGAGCCGCTAAGTCAATCGCCCTGTCTGATTCGCCGGCAATGAAAATAGGTGGTGTTGGTGTAGGCTTATCTGTGAGAATACCACCTGCAATATTGTAGTATTTGCCAACATAATTAAAGCCTTCTACTGTCCACAGCCCCTTAATTACATCAATGTATTCTTCTAATCGCGCGTAGCGATCGCTGTGGGGTAGCCAGACATCTCCATAGCTTTCTACTTCTAATTTCCACCAACCTGCAATCCCACTGAGAGCAAATCTACCGTTACTGAGTTGATTTTGAATGTTTGCACTCAGTTTCGCAATGACCGCAGGCAATTTAAAACCAGGTTGTACAGCCGCAACAATCTTGATATTCTTGGTGTTCAAACTTGCTAAAGCTGCTGTAATCCAAGCATCAGCGACATTATAGTTAGGCCCATGAACTGCATTTAAGTAATGTTCAGGAATGTAATAAAAGTCATAACCTAACTCGTCTGCCTGAACTGCCAGTTTCACCAAATCTTGAGTGGATAAATTAGCCTCATGGTTCACAACCCGCAACCATCCACCACAGACCGGCGACCAAATTCCAAACTGAAGTGTCATAAATATTTTTCCTGTGCCTTTTTTTACGAGACATCTACTTAACTACGGCATCCATATCTTTTTGCCGTGGTTTAGTAGTTCACACTACCACATTTATTTCTGCTGTGCATAGTTGCAGATGACACATGAAAATCAGTTGGTTATCACGATCTGGAATAGTATAAAAACTTTAGTTAAATATTGATTTCTGGTTGTTCTGACTGAATCTGACTGAATCAGGATGATAGTCAGCAAATATAAAATAATAATTAAATACACAGCAAAATTGAGCAGTATTCCATTTTGGAATATGGAAATAGAGTTTAAGTATATCAAGTCACGACATCGCAAAAATTCTTGTGATAAAGTCTGATTCATTAAAAACTACGGTAGTTCAGTCGGCTTATGGTATATTACGACCATAAGAACCTGAAATTGTCTATTTGTAAACTCAGAGTAGTTTCCAACCGCTCTCAAGCTTTCAATCATTCTCGTTTGAATGCAATACACTTTGGACTCTCTCCTAAAAGCAGAGAAGCTTTGAATCTTACTCCCCAAGGCTAGTAGGAAAGGGGCTGATCTTGTAGTCTGTATTCCAAATATTGTCTCTTACCTCCTGCCTTCTCTTATAACCAAGCAGTTTCAATTACAAACACACAATTATGGTAGATATTAAGTTCGCATACTGGATTCCCAACGTTAGCGGTGGGTTAGTTGTTAGTAAAATTCCCCAACGAACAGATTGGACTTATGAATATAACGCTCAACTGGCTCAGACTGCTGAAGAAGTTGGATTTGAATATGCACTAGCACAAGCCAGATTTATCGCCAGCTATGGCGCTGAATATCAGTTAGAAGCATTAACAACCGTATCAGCCTTGGCTCCAGTCACCAAGAAATTAAAGCTAATTGCAGCAGTTCACCCTGGATTATGGCATCCGGGAGTAGTGGCTAAAATCGGCTCTAGCATTGATTTTCTCTCTAATGGACGGTTCGCTCTGAATGTAGTTAGCGGCTGGTTCAAAGATGAATTCACTATATATGGTGAACATTGGTTAGATCACGACGAACGCTATCGTCGTTCAGAAGAATTTATCCGCGTTCTCAAAGGTTTGTGGACTGAGGATGAGTTTCACTTTAAAGGCGATTTTTACCGCATTAACGGCGGTTGGGTGAAGCCTAAACCAGTTAATCAGAATCCACACCCGGAGATATTTCAAGGTGGTAACTCCAAAGCAGCGCGGCGCATGGCTGGTCGCGTCTCTGATTGGTATTTCATGAATGGCAACACTATAGACGGGGTGCGAGAGCAGATTGAAGAAGTGTCTGCATTAGCGCGTCTTGAAGGACGCAAAATTAAGTTTGGCCTGAATTCCTTTATCATCGTGCGAGATACCGAAGCAGAAGCCCATGAAGTATTGCGCGATATTATTGCCCAAGCCGATGTAGAGGCGGTGAAAGGATTTGGTGAAGCAGTGAAACAAGCCGGATCTTCTACTCGTGAACGTCAGGGAATGTGGGCGGATTCCAATTTTGAAGACTTGGTGCAGTACAACGATGGGTTCCGTTCAGGCTTGATTGGTACTGCCGAGCAAGTGGCTGAAAAGATTCGCCAGTTTCATGAAGCGGGAGTTGATTTAATTCTCGGTGGCTTCTTACACTACACAGATGATTTACCTGCATTTGGTAAGACAGTAATTCCGATTGTGCGCGAACTTAAAGCTACTCGTCGCACAGCTGATGAATTAGTTGGAGTGTAGTTCATACGGTTCAGATGTCCATCCCTCAAATAGGTATTTCGCGTTGTCTCATAGGAGTGGCAATTATGAGTCACTCAATCACAATCAAGGAGTTTTACCATGACATCAGTAATTAATACTGACCAGAAGGCGCACATTATTCGGGATGACAAAGAAGCGATCGCGATCGCTCACGAACTAGCAGCTGAGTTTGCCAAAGGAGACTCAGAACGTGACCAAAATCGGCGTTTACCTGCTGAGGAAGTAGAAAAGTTCTCCCAGAGCGGATTATGGGGAATTACAGTCCCGAAAGAATACGGCGGTGCTTTTGTCTCAAGTGCGACCCTCGCGGAAGTAGTGAAAATCATCTCCGAAGCTGACTCTAGCCTCGGTCAAATTCCCCAAAACCACCTCTACATGGTGGAAGCAGTCCGCTTGGATGGTACAGATGAGCAGAAGAAGTTCTTCTTTGATTTGGTTCTACAAGGTAAGCGCTTTGGTAACGCCTTCTCGGAAATTGGCACAAAGTCTGTCACCGATGTGCAAACAAAGTTAACACCAGATGGTTCTGACTTCGTACTCAACGGACGCAAATATTACTCTGCTGGGGCACTACTGGCACATTGGGTTCCTGTGATTGCCAGCAATCCAGATGGTAAAACAGTGGTGGCATTTGTCGAAAGAGATGCCGAAGGCTTAACCCTACTCGATGATTGGACGAGCTTCGGACAGCGTACCACTGCTAGCGGCACTACCATTATTGAAAATGTAAAAGTTAAGGCAGAACACGTGATTCCGCACTACTTAGCCTTTGAAAGGGCTACTCCAATGGGTGCGATCGCGCAAATCATCCAAGCCGCCGTAGATGTGGGAATTGCTAAAGCCGCAGTCCGTGACACCATCTACTTTGTCCGCAACCATACTCGCCCTTGGGTTGACAGCAATTTAGAAAAAGGTTACGAAGACCCCCTGACACTGTACAACTTAGGCAATGTCCAAATTCAGGTTCACGCTTCTGAAGCATTGTTGCGTCGTGCAGGCGAATTTCTGGACATCGCCAACGAGTCAGGTTTAGAAGAACCCAAGGTAGTTGAAGCATCGATCGCAGTTGCTGAAGCCAAAGCATTGGCGACGGAAGCAGCATTACTAGCTACCAACAAGTTATTTGAACTAGCAGGTACTAAATCCACATTGGAGCAATTCAACTACAATCGCCACTGGCGAAATGCCCGCGCTCACACACTCCACGATCCCGTGCGCTGGAAGTACTACGCTGTTGGCAACTACTTCCTCAATGGTGTCTATCCTCCGCGCCATCCTTGGTTGTAATTGCAGCATTCTCTACTGGGGTGAAGCTGCACCAAATTTCCTTTACTTCTTATTTCTTTCTTTGTGCCCTTTGCGTCCTTTGCGGTTCGTTCCTCATATAGTCGCACCTTCATGCAGAACTGGTAAATGTCATTTTTTTTAACGAACCACAGAGGCGCAGAGAACACAGAGAGAAGAAAGAGAAGGAAGATTTTTTTAAGCAAGCGTATTGTGCTTTAACCCTAATAAATCCAACATTATTTAAGTTGATACTATGAGTGTTGCAAATCCAATCCAGAGGCGGAGCATTTGGAAGAATCAGCCATTTAAGGGGCTACTTTTTATTGCTGTGATTGCTGTCATTAGCTATATTTTTGAACTAATTTTTGGTCAAATTATTCAGCTAAATGTAGGAACAAAATTGACTTACATCACAATATGCTTTGTCTGGTGGTGGCATTTAGGTTTTTCTCTCAACGGCTATCCAGGTTCTCGCTTTTCTCCTACCAGATTTGGACGAGGAACAGTGAATTTAGTAGTGTTGTTGGCGCTAGTTTACATTACTGGTGAAGCTTGGAAATTAATTTCTGCAAAAGCAATTCTTACTGATACACCCGTAGGCTTGTGGGGACAAACAGCAATTATTGCCGCCGCCGCCAGTTTATTCTTCTTTGACAACACGATTGTCACTACTGAGGAAGTACGCAACTGGCATCCAGTCAGTGGCTTTCTCAATATCTTTTTTGCCATCTTCTTTATTGCCCCTGCACTCACCTTTTTGCCCCAAATGTGGGGACTTCAACCGTTTTACATTCCTTGGTATTGGTATCCTTGTTCAACAGTGTTTGGTAGTTTCTTTGAACGTTGGCCTTTAACCAAATTGGAACTAGGAATGCCACGTTTGGGCTTACTCCATACAGGTATTATTTTGTTACTCACTCTGATTACAGAATTATTCCTCAAACAGCTAGGACTGGATTTATTTACCACAACCACAGGGCCAACCTTTGCAGCAATTTGGACAACTGTTGGTTTAGGATTTGTTTGGCAATTTAATATGTGGCCTTTCACAGAGCTATCACAACCTACAAAAGGTATCGTTGCATCTGTTGCTAGTTTAATAATTTCGGTCTTGTTGTATCTGGTAACAGTATCTCTGGTAGGTCAAGAAAATATTATTCAAGGGCTTTACTGGTGGTTTAATATCCTTTGGGTTCAAGTATTCTTAATGGCTCCGGGATTATACGATGGAATTAGCCTTTGGCAAGATGTGCCGCCACTGGTTGAAGAACAACAACCCCTAAGTTTAAATCGTGAAGGACGGTAGAATAATTCGTAATTCGTAATTCGTAATTCGTAATTCGTAGTTAAATTATGAATTAGTAATTGTTGTTATATCTGCTTCCTCTGCCCTCTTAGGGACTTACAAATAAAAAAATATTCCACAACTGACACAAAAATATTCTCTATTTCTCTTCTCTCTGTGTTCTCTGGGCCTCTGTGGTTCGTTTATTTTGATATAGCAACATTCCACAAATACGCAACGCCGGAGAGTTTTTTAGCCTTTATATCTGCATTGCTGATTATGAGGTAAAAAACTCGCCGACTTTCAATGAATTATTCTTTACACCTTTGCTGACGATCTAAAAGGTGAAGGTTGTCCTCACAGTGCCAATTACCGCATCTTGATTGTCATTGTTTTGAGCAGGAGCCGTGATCCAAATTACGCCAGGGGTGATAGCAATATTATCTGTAAGCTGATACTTATAAAAGCCTTCAATGTGTAAGGATAAATCGTTTGCAGGTGCTGGATTACCGCCCCGATAAGGTTCTGCACCCACAAGAACACCACCAAGTTTGCCTTGTTTACCTAAATCTGGAAATGCCAATCCCAAAGCATAGTACCAAATATCTGCACTACCACTACCTGCCAGATTCTTGGCGTTAGTGTAGCCAAAGAACCCATTGACTGCAAATCGAGAACTAAATTTATAGAAAGCTTCAACTCCGTAAGAATTAGTAATCATCCGTTCAAATGGAGTATTGGCTTGTTGTGTTCCGACAAGTGTAAAACCACTTCCCAGGTCAAATATTGCTCCCCGATTTTGGTAGGCATTTACATAAGTCAAACCAATGCCAGAGTTATTGTTTGGGTTCCATGCTATTTGTCCAAATGCACTATATTGACCATTAAAAAAACCACTGTCTGGCTGAGGACTGGCATGATCTCCTGCTAAGTAAGCCAAGCTGAATACCAATTGGTCACTTAATCGATAATTGAATCCCCCACCTGCACCACCACCAATCCGGTAGATAGGACTAGAGGAAGCAAATTCTGTCAAAGCGCGATCGCCGCCTGTGGCACTATCGAGATAAGGACTCAGAGTCGGAACAAAGTCAAAAAATACTCCGTTTACAGCTCCTATATAAGCATCGATTTTGCTACCAACTGGAAAATAGTAAGAGAGCCAATCTACAGATAGGCTGTTGTTACTAGGAGCAAGATTGAAGGTTTGCAAACCTTCGGCTGAACCATCAGGAAGCTGCAAAATAGTAGTGTTTCCAGTACTTAGACGAGTATTTAGTGTGTCTTTACCTGTAAAACTAGTTTTGAAAACGAGGCGAACTCTATCTTGAAAAACTGTATTATCACCGTTAACTGAGCCTTGAAAGGCATTCGTAATCACAAAGATGGCTTCAGCAGAAAGCTTTGTAGTTGTGGAAAACTGATTGGCTTCTAGTTCCGCAGTACGAGATTCTAAACTATCAACGCGACCCCGTAAAGTTGTTAGTTCAGCAGTAAATTCTTCTTGCAGCCTTTGTATAGTAGCTAAGTCTTCTTTAGTAATTAAGTCAGATATCGCTGTTGCAATTAGCTCGTTGATCCGAGATAAACAAGCATTTAAACCTGCTGCAAATTCATAGCGAGTAATGGCGCGTTTTCCCCGATAAGTACTATTTGGATATCCCGCAATACATCCATAACGCTCAACTAAAGATTGGAGTGCAATAAACGCCCAATCATTTGGTTGCACATCTGAAAACTGAGATACAGATGTTACCTGAGACATATTGTTTGGCTGTGGGACAGTAGCAATGCCTGGGTTGGGTTGCGCCAACGCAGATGGTATATTTATTTGAGTCTCAGTAGCTAAATTTTTATCTTCAGCATAAGCTGATGTGTTGGCTAGCAAAGTAGCCCCCACAATCATCGATTCCATGAATAAATTATGAAATGAACGATTGAACATTTCTATCACTCCTCATATTTTGGGTTCGAAAAATTTAGTGCAAGTCATCAGATATTTCAATGACTTGTCAAGCTAGAAGATTATGGCTAGCCCTGAAAAAACTTGACTTACTCTAACACTGGAAAATTTGCAATAATATCGTTATAATTCCAGATACATCAGTCAATATCTGGCATTTGAATCTGCATATTTCTGTGGAGAAAAGACTTGCTTTTACAAAAAATAATCCCTATACAAGCGGGTCTATTTGCTAAGGAAATATTTATCTGTAAAAATATTTGAGTTTTAGGTAAAAATCAGACTCTTTTGCCCATTAACAACTATCTACTGTTTACTTATCCAGTTAAAGTAGATTGTTGGATTCAACTTATTAATATTGCATATATGCTCTTGAAAAACAAGTAGATTAAAATAATTTTCTCTTTTTGACTCTCAATCAAATATTTTTTATATTGCACTGATAAGTTATAGCTTTATCAAAATTAATTTAATTTAAACTTGTATTTTAAGTTAAAATGTGCAATTATATTTCTATTAATACGGTAGTTATATCAAAACACTGTAGATTAAAAATTTTCCAGCCAAATTTATAGTTGCTCCTCACAGAAGGTTAGCAGGAGAAGTTGCAAGATATGCAATTAATAGAAACTGAAGAGTCTCAAAATTATCTTGATTTAGCTAAGTCTTTAGCAAAAGAATTTGCCCAAACTGCTGTAGAGCGGGATGCTCAAGGGGGAACACCAAAGCATGAACGCGATCGCTTGCGCCAAAGCAACTTACTGAAACTGATCGTACCCACAGAATACGGTGGTTTAGGGCAAAGCTGGATTACTGTTCTGCAAATTACCCGCGAGTTTGCCAAAGTTGATAGCTCTATTGCTCACGTCTTTTCTTACCACCATCTAGGTGTAGTAATTCCTCATATCTTTGGTTCAGCACAACAAAAACAGCGATATTACTCAGAAACTATTCACAACAATTGGTTTTGGTGCAATGCCCTCAACCCATTAGATAAAAGAACTACTCTGACACCAGAAAATAATTATTTTCGTCTCAATGGCATTAAAAGTTTTTGCTCAGGCTCTCAAGATTCGGATATATTGCCGATTACTGCCACTCATCAAGAAACTGGTGAATTGAATATTTTGGTAATTCCCACCCAACGGCAAGGCGTTACAGTTCATGATGATTGGGATAATATGGGGCAACGCCAAACAGATAGTGGTAGTGTTACTTTTGAAAATGTGTTGGTATACCCTGAAGAAATTCTTGGTAGTAGAGAGAAACCCAATCAACCCTTCAATACTATTCGCGCCTGTTTAACTCAATTGAATCTTGCTAATATCTACCTGGGAATTGCCCAAGGAGCATTTGAAGCTGCTAAAACATATACTTCCACTAATACTAAACCTTGGCTGACATCAGGTGTAGAGAGTGCAACCCAAGATCCTTACATCCTTCAGCACTATGGCAAAATCTGGGTCGATCTCCAAGCAGCCGTCTATCTTACTGAGCAGGCGGGAGAATTACTACAAGCAGCTTGGGAGCGAGAATGGTCACTGACTGCCGAACAACGGGCAGAATGTGCGCTTTTGGTTGGTACTGCCAAAGTCTTCGCAACTAAAGTTGGTTTAGACATTACCAACCGGATATTTGAAGTTATGGGCGCACGCGCTACTAGTGCAAAATATGGCTTTGATCGTTATTGGCGTAATCTCCGCACATTCACTCTACACGATCCAGTAGATTACAAAATCCAAGAGATCGGAAAGTGGGCATTAAATGATGAACTGCCAAAACCTAACTTTTATTCATAGTTATAGCGATTCTTTCATCAAGCTAAAGGCGCTTACAGCGCTTCCGGCTATTATGCAATACAATTTTCCTCTTACCCCTCTCCTATCATAGCTTTCAGATTTGATGGTGTACCTGATAGCCGCCGGAAGTGCTGTATCCCTCTTCTGTCACTCTCCGAAAACATTTACTATTTCTAAATTCTAGAGCTTTTGTATAGCAAGCAATCGCACGCTTATTTTCTAATAACAAATACAAGCTCCATTTTTTTCTAATAGCATAGCTTGTATTGATTGCCTTATCCGGCTTCTAGCGATCGCCCTCCCGGAGAGTGACAGAAGAGGGGTATGTTGCCCACTCCACAAGATAGGATAGTTTATTATTTTGTTGAAAATCCTTTAAGAAGCGATTAAGTTCTTGAGAGCATCAGTGTTTTAGGGGTCTATTTGCAGCACTTCTCGAAAAACTGCTGCCGCCTCTTGTTTTGAGCCATCACCAGATTCACTATAAGAAATCTCTGTGCCAAGTTTGATGTAAAGTTTTGCCATTTGGCCACGTGGCAATATTTTCCGGCTAACCATAGACTTTCAGCTTAAAATAACTAAGTCAATCTTCAAACCAAGCTTAATCTCAGTATTTAAGTTTGTAACCCCTAAAACTTCTCGTACTGAGGAAATCAGGCAAAAATATGGCAACGAAAATTCCTGTCACAGTGATTACAGGCTTCTTAGGTAGTGGAAAAACCAGCCTAATTCGCCACCTGCTACAAAACAACCAAGGTCGTCGCATTGCCGTTTTAGTCAATGAATTTGGCGAACTCGGTATTGATGGAGAATTATTAAAATCCTGTCAAATTTGCCCCGAAGATGGTGAGGGCGACACTAATATCTTTGAATTAACCAACGGCTGCTTGTGTTGCACCGTGCAGGAAGAGTTTTACCCAACGATGCAAGAGTTAATCAAGCGGCGAGATAGCATCGACTGCATTTTGATTGAAACCTCTGGTTTAGCCTTACCAAAACCATTGGTGAAGGCTTTTCGCTGGCAAGAAATTCGCAACGCCGCCACTGTGGATGCGGTGATTACGGTGGTAGATTGTGCGGCGGTAGCAGCAGGGACATTTGCTAGCGATCCAGATGCGATCGCAGCCCAACGCCAAGCAGATGATAATCTAGAACATGAAACACCCTTGCAAGAACTGTTTGAAGACCAACTTGCTTGTGCAGACTTAGTGGTGTTGAATAAAATTGACTTGGTGGATGCCGAGACAAAAGCGAGAGTTGAGGAATTAATTAAGCAAGAGTTACCCAGAGTGGTGAAGATTGTCGAGAGCGATCGTTCTCAACTAGACGCATCTATATTATTAGGATTCCAAGCCGCAGTTGAAGATAATTTAGATTCTCGTCCCAGTCATCACGATACAGAAGAAGACCACAACCACGACGAAGAAATTACTTCAACTAATTTAATTTTGGATCGTACCTTTGATCCAGAAAAGCTGCAACAGCAGTTAGAGAAATTAGCACAACAACAAGAAATTTACCGGATAAAAGGCTTTGTCGCAGTGCCAAATAAATCTATGCGTTTGGTGATGCAAGGTGTGGGAACGCGATTTGATAAATTTTACGATCGCCCTTGGAAACCCGAAGAAGCTAGGCAAACACGCTTAGTTTTTATCGGACGTGATTTGAAGTCTTCAGAAATCGAATCGCAACTTGTAGCTTTATAAGTATAGTCAGATCCCCGACTTCTTAAAGAAGTCGGGGATCTATATTCTGAGAGATACGAGTTAAGAATCGCTAGTTAATTCAAAACAAATAATAACTGAAAATTCTTCAATTTACAAAAATATGATGATCTCTCAACTATTTAACGTCGCCAACCTTTTTGTTTTGCCATTTTGGGCGTTGATGATTTTATTGCCAAACTGGAAAATTACACGGCAGATAATGTCATCATATTTGCCCTTTGTGCTGTTGGCTGGAGCGTATTTGTATTTGTTTATCAGCAGTATTACGCCAGAAAATGCCCAAGCTTTATCAAATCCTCAATTAGCTGATATTGCGCGATTCTTTACAGATGAAACGGCTGCTGCAACAGGTTGGATTCATTTTCTAGTAATGGATTTATTCGTCGGTCGGTGGATTTATTGGGAAGGGCAAAAAACAGGTATTTGGACATTTCACTCTCTTGCACTGTGTTTGTTTGCTGGCCCTATGGGATTACTGTCTCATATCTTGACTTACTGGATTGCTAAGACATTTTTCCCGAAATTTCAGCAGAATGAAACAATGATGGTAGAAGAAAAAGCGTAAAAAATCAGATCCCCGACTTCTTTGAGAAGTCGGGGATCTTCTAGTTAAGCATTGTCGTGTCTATAGTCGGCATCTAACCAACAGCGTGGTAAAACTTCACCTGAAGGAAAAACGAGATTTTCTTTTTTAAAACTTTCAGGTTGCTGTTCTTCTTGACCTTCTTGGTCTTTTGCGTGAACAACATCATTATTCGGGTCAAGTAATTCCTGAATTTCAAGAATCTTGACTAATTCGCCACTATCTTTGACTTGTAAAAGCATAGAAATTGCCTCAATGAGTTTGCATGAAAGTTCAAAGCGAGTCTCAATATAAACTCGCTCAAATCTAAACTGATTTTGAACGCGGATATTCCTTAATTGTTAAAGGAAATTTTTATCAGAAATCCACACAAAAATTACACAAGATTTATCTGTGTGTATCTGTAGAGTTAATTTTTATAAAATAGATGCAGCAAACATATACCTAATTCAGCAACCAAAATCAAATTAGGAGATGCTGATTAATAAAATTGTCAATCTAAGATAATCTGGGTTTTAATGATTAGAACTCGCGTTGATATTTTTCCAAAATATCAACTAAAGTAACCTGGCATTGTAGTGGCAGTAAATCGATTAAAGGAAGTTCACTTCTACCGCCGCCAATTTTTACTGAAATCGATTCCAAGACTTTTAACACTTGGTCTTCATTTACGCTGTTGGAAGTAATTAAAGGATAGAGTCGTTCGGCAACAAGGGTATGCAGTTTGGCATTGGATAGATAAAGATGCCATTTGGCAATGTCTATGTAGACATTTTCGCCAATTTCAGCTGCTAGGGCTTCTAGTAATTCCGTGGTGTTAGTCTTAGCCATAAAAATAACCCTACATTAAGAAAAAGTGCGAAATCTCAGGCTTTTTTACATTATCACTCAATTAAAAGGCTGATTCCACTACCACAGGTTACAATCGCCCTAGCATTAGTAGTCAGTCTTCAGGTGGATTTGGGTGGAGTTTCGGTGTAGTTAGCGATCGCACTAATATAAATCAGATGCGCTAACACTATTCCTGTCCAACTTAAAGTCACCCAAGGCAGCCACTCCCAGGTAGTGCTTTTCAAAATGTGGAAAAACCACAAGCCAGAGTTAATCGTAGCAGCGATCGCTACATGGGTGGCAAAATTCATCCTGTCATCGATCTTACGATAATCAGCGTCTTTGCGATCGGGTTTGCGAGGCCAACGAGGAGGCATAAATATTTGTTACAGATTTAAATACACCCTATTCATTCTAAGGTTTTTGTGGCAATGGTTGCTATTAGACCCTTACAAGCAGTCATAATTGAATTGGAAGTCAAGAGCCACTGGGTTAAATCAGATGACAATCTTTGAGCAAATAGACCCCGATCTCCTCTATCCAGATAGTGACGGCAAACCAATGGCAGACAATACAGAACAATATCGTTGGATTGTCCTGATTAAGGAGAATTTAGAGATTCTGTTTGCTAATAATGACAAGATTTTGATTGCGGGAGATTTACTTTGGTATCCCGTCCGTTCTCGGCTGATTACACCAACTGCACCTGATGTAATGGTTATTTTCGGTAGATCCAAGGGAAAACGTCGTTCCTACCGACAGTGGCAAGAAGATAATATTCCACCGCAAGTAGTTTTTGAGATTCTTTCTTATAGTAATGATACTAAGGAAATGGAGCGTAAGCTAGAGTTTTACGATACTTACGGTGTTGAAGAATACTATTTATATGACCCTGAAAGTTTTCAACTAGATGGCTGGTTGCGGCAAAACAACCATTTGAATAAACTATGGCAAATGGATGATTGGGTTAGTCCCCGCTTAGGAATAAAATTTCAAACTGGCCTTGGAGAGTTAGTAATTTACCGTCCAGATGGACAAAGATTTTTAAATTCCCTAGAACTCAATCAACGTGCTGAACAAGCTGAGTTATTGCTACAACAAGAACGCCAACGGGTTCAACAGTTGGCAGCATATTTGCGTAATCTCGGCATTGATCCTGACAATCTTCCATAACTGGGGAGTGGGGAGACAAGGGGACAAAGAGGACAAGGGGGAATTATTGAACAAGTCTAAGTCTCTTCTGTATGCCCAATGCCCCATGCCCTAAAATAGAAGTAGCTTATTGCTCTGACACCTCATAATCTTCTGATTTTCCGCCACTTTTACTTATTAAACGAATTGATTCAATTTGAATCGACTTCTCTAAGGCTTTTGCCATATCGTATAAAGTCAGCGCAGCTACAGAAACAGCAGTTAAGGCTTCCATCTCTACACCAGTTTCAGCTTTAGTTTTGACTGTGGCTTGAATTTGATAACCAGGTAGTTGGGGATCTGGTGTAATTTCGACCGCTATTTTTTGCAAAGGCAAGGGATGACATAGAGGAATTAAAGCGGCTGTTTGCTTGGCTGCCATAATCCCAGCCAATCTTGCAGTTGCTAACACATCACCTTTTGGGACATTTCCGGCTTGAATAGCAGCAAAGGTTGTTGGCAACATTCGCACATTGGCAGCAGCCACCGCTTGGCGGATGGTGGGTGCTTTACCCGTCACATCTACCATTTGTGCCTGTCCGTGTTGATCTAGATGAGTTAAGCTAGCAAAATTAGATAGGAAATTATCTTGCGTCATTTAGTTGAACGTGTTAATATAGATTGTCGGTGAGGGCGTGTAGCTCAGTGGACTAGAGCACGTGGCTACGGACCACGGTGTCGGGGGTTCGAATCCCTCCTCGCCCGTTTTATCAGGCTAAGAGTCAAAAGTTAGGAGTGAGGAATTAAATTTATTCACTCCTAACTTTTAAGTTTTTCAAGGCATAAGCATCTGGAGCTAGACCTAGTGCAAAGCGCAGGGAGTTGGATAGGTTTTTGCTCGACTGGGTGACGAAGATAAGAAGTGCAACAGAAGTGATCGCAGCACCGTAGCCAAACATATCACGGTAGCCGACTTGTTCTGCGATGATGCCCAAAAGAGGAGCAGCGATCGCAATTCCGAGGTCAAGTCCAGCTATACATAGAGCAAAAATTTGTCCCCGTTCGTCTGGCAGTGAACGGTCTGCCATCATCACGATCATCATCGAGATTAGTGTACCACCACCAGCACCTTCAGCGATCGCAGCCAATAAGAAAACTATCGGGCTGTAAGCCTGCCACAGCAGTATTAACGCTAAAACATAACAAAAAATCCCAAAGGTGATAAACAAACCACGACCAAAGCGATCGCTTGCCTTACCAGCAAATATCCTGATACTAAAACTAGAAATTGCCGCAGCTGTAAAAAACAGTCCGCCATTGAAGTCTACCTGACTGGATTTGAGGAACAACGAGACAAAGGTATGTACAGCACCAATAGACAAACCAACCAGCAACATAACTATAGTTGGAACTTTCACCTGTGGACTGTTCAAAATTTGCCAATAATTGCGATTTTCTGCCTCCGTTTGATCTTGTATCTGCACTGGCGGATTCATGACTTGTACAATTCCCAAGAGAGCGAAAAAACCCAATTCCGCAGATACCAGAAATAATATTCCGTAACCACTTGTAGCTTCTAAATACCCACCCAAGGCAGGGCCAATTGCTAAACCAAGGGGAGTTCCTAGTGTCATGTAACCAATGATTTCACCACGAGTTTCTGCGGGAGCTAAATCTGCGATTAAGGCACTGTAGCCAGTTGTAAAGGCCGCAACGCTAATACCGTGAAAAATTCGCACCAGGATCAACAGCCCAATTGATTGAGTTGCCAAGTAACCAAAGGGTGCGATCGCAGCTACTATCGTACCAATCAACAAGACAATTTTTCGACCACGTTCATCGGCTAACCGTCCCAGCATTGGGCGAGATAGCAATAACCCAATGGCGAAACTGCCCATGACAATCCCAATTTCTTGCTTACTTGCGCCCACATCATCGATGTAAAGCGGTAAGGTTGGTAAGAGCGAAGACAAACTTGACCAGAATAGTAAACCTGCTGTAAATAAAACCAGCAGGTTGCGCCGTAGTTCGGTGTCAAAAGTATTAAGTGCTTTCAAGGTAGATGCAATTGAATGAGTTGTTTGTCATTTGTCATTTGTCCTTCGTCCTTTGTTATTTGACCAATGACTAATGACCAATGACTAATGACTAATCATTATTATTGTTACGTTACTTAATATTTTTTGCTACTACTTCTCGCACGCGATAGATAGGCCGTCCTTGGGATTCATGGTATGTACGCATGAGCAATTCTGCTAAAAGACCGAAGCAAAATAACTGTACCCCAGTTACCAGCAGGAGAACAGCTAAACTTAGCAAGGGGCGATTGCCAATCATCTCACCTAAAGCTAATTTGACGAAAGTCAAGTAAATTCCGATCGCTGTGCCTGAAACCATTGAAATCAAGCCCAACAGCCCAAAAACGTGCATCGGACGGGTGAGGAATTTTTTCATAAACAGGATGGTTAACAAATCCATCAACACCCGGAATGTCCGCCAAATCCCATATTTACTGCGACCAAAACGACGGGCGTGATGACGCACGGGTACTTCAGTAATTCTAGCTCCTTCGATGTACGCCAAAGCGGGTAAAAATCGGTGTAGTTCACCGTAGAGGTTCATATCTGCCAACAGTTCTGCACGATAAGCTTTCAGCGAACAGCCATAATCATGAATATTCACGCTAGTAGTATTACGAATTAGCCAATTGGCAATTTTGGAAGGAAGTAACCGATTTACAGCACCATCTTGGCGTTTTTGCCGCCAACCACTTACCAAATCGTAACCCTCATCCAGCTTTGCCAATAACATAGGGATATCAGCCGGATCATTTTGGAGATCGGCATCTAAAGTAACGATCGCTTTCCCGACTGCATAATAAAATCCAGCAGCCATCGCCGCAGTTTGTCCGTAATTGCGACGCAAAATCACCGCCTTTAAATCAGTGCGATTTTGCGCCTCTTTTTTCAGAAAATCCCCAGAACCATCTGTAGAACCATCATCCACACAGATGATTTCATAATTTACCTGACTAGAAGATAAAGTAGATGCGATCGCTTCTAGTAAAAGCGGCAAACTTTCCACCTCATCATGTATTGGCAGCACCACCGAAACATCTGGGACAATAGCCGAAATCGCCCCATTCTCTTCACTCAACCCTTGATAAACCTTCCCACTCCTCATAAGCCTCAGCGCCCTCAGCGTCTCTGTGGTTCGTAACTCTTAAAAACTCTACCAGCACCTCGCAGCTGCTGATAATACGACAGACTAACAGCATCTCCCTGTTCCGAGAGAATATCAATCCCAATTCCATCCCGTCCCTGATCTTTACCAGAACTATGGATGTAATAACCATCGGCCAAATAAAGTGCGACATGGGTTGCTTTTTGGTTAGTTCCAAAAAATACCAGATCCCCGGCTGCTAGTTCTGCAATCGTAATTGGTTGGGTGAATCCTTCCTGTTGGTAGGCATCTCTAGGTAGCCAAATTCCCACCGAAGCAAACGCCGCCTGCATCAACCCAGAACAGTCATAATTTGGCCCAACCGTACCACCCCAAAGGTAATAATTTGATTGTTGCATCGCTTTTTGGGTAAAGGCGATGACCTCTGCGAGGAGTTTTTTAATTTCAGATTCAGAAAATGTTGCAGCTTGATAAGGTACAGTAGCAGGTTGTAATGAATCAAAATCTGAAAGAGATAACCATCCCGGATAGTCATCTTCACACAAATACACCTCGACCGCTAAATTTTGACGATTTGATGTTACCCACAAATGCCTCCCAGATGCAGATTGAGTTGCTAAACGTGTACATTCAGGAGAATCATATAAATTTAGGTCAGCTAAACACTGATACTCCCCTAATTTTGGATTTTGGACTTCGGATTTTAGATTAAAGGACATTATTAGAGAATGATTTTTTTTAATAAAGACGAACAACTCGAAAATATTGGTAATGGCATTTTAGATGCAACTTGGGCAGCATTTCCGACTTTAGCCCGGAATCAGATTGCCTTAACTTGGGTTGTTTACGATCCACCAGTGCTAGTAAATACTGGTGGGGCGCTGACTCCCAAGGCTTTTTGGGATCATCCAGTCCGTGGTTTTACTTATCGCGGTGTTGAACGGATTTATCCCGCCAGTGTAGTCAAGTTATTTTACCTGGTGGCGGTAAATGAATGGCTAGAAAAAGGCATGAGTCAAACTTCCAAGGAATTGGAACGTGCCTTGCGGGATATGATTGTCGATTCCAGTAACGATGCTACCAGCTTAGTTGTGGATATTTTAAGTGGTACTACATCCGGGCCCGAATTACCAACTGGGCCCTTTGAAACCTGGAAATATCAGCGTAATATCGTTAACCGCTATTATCAATCTTTGGGTTGGGAAGAAATGGAGACGATTAACGTCTGTCAAAAAACCTGGGGTGATGGCCCTTATGGACGAGAACGGGCGTTTGCGGGAGAGTTACTAGAAAATCGCAATATGTTGACCACAAATGCGATCGCTAGATTATTGCATAGTATTGTCGGTGGCGTGGCGGTTTCAAGTGCGCGATCGCAAGCTATGATGGCTTTACTGAAACGTCCTCTCAACGATTTACCCACTGACACCGAGGAAAATCAAGTAACAGGTTTCTTAGGTGGTGGACTTCCTAAAAATGCTCAAATTTGGTCAAAAGCAGGCTGGACAAGCCAAGTTCGCCATGATGCCGCGTATATTGAGTTACCAGAACAGCGCCCTTACCTCTTAGTGGTGTTTACTGAAGGTAAAGCCCAGGCTAAGAGTCAGGCTATTTTGCCCTTTGTTTCTGGGCTAGTTGCCGATGCGATCGCCAATCTTTAGCAATCCTAAATCATTAGTGAATAACAAGATCCCCGACTTCTTGAAGAAGTTGGGGATCTGAGGCTAACGATTTTCACAAATCAAATAGGATTGCTATATTTCAACTTAAATTCGTCAAACTTCACTACTTCTGAATCAGGTTTGCGAGTGTCAAAGCGATAACTACTTATCGTCCCCGCCTCCGTATCAAAAATACTAAAAACCGTAATATTATTACTCGAAATATAAGGCATCGGCTTTCCATCTTCACCCAACAAAGGGGCAATTGTGGGCACTATTGGTTCCAAACCATTGGGATCGCCAACCTTAACATAATCCTCTTGATATCCAATTGGCACTTCTCGCTTTCTGTCACCCCAAGCAGCGCCGTAAGTATTGCCCACATTAGATGTTTCTAGAAAGTGCATTCCACTGGGACTCACAAACCGATTCCACAAATGGGAATGCCCATAGAATACCAATTGCACATTAGCCGCTTCTAATAAAGGTACAACATCGCGGATAATATAATCTGCATCTTTCGGGTATTCGTAACGCACTGTTTTAATATTATCCCCATCCCGTTCAATTATTGGAACAGGTTCTGTATAAGCAGGAACAATATTATCACCCAGAGTATGGGGAGGATGATGGAACATCACAACTTTGTATTTTGCTTGTTTAAATTCAGGGCTGTTGAGTTCTGCTTCTAACCAATTATATTGCTTGCTGCCTTTAGCAATTGGCTCATAAATTAGCTGTCCATAACCCCAATTTTCAGGATTATTTAAATCCTTTTCAGCTTCCTGATATCTACCCTTGCGCTTTTTATCTAAGCTAGGAGTTCGCCACATATTCGTAGCATACAGTACCACTAAACGCACATCCCCAAAACTAACTGCATAATACCTTTTTCCACCCTCTTTACTTTTTGGTAAAGAGAAAATTTCTTCGTAAGTCTTAGTATTAAAAGAATTATCGATTAAAGATTTATCTGGGTAGATTTTTTGAGCAACGACGCGGGGAATTGTATCATCAAATTCATCATTTAAACTTCCCATCCTGGCAAATCGCCCCATCACCTCATGATTACCAATGCAAGTAAACATGGGTGCGTGTTGAATTATTTGTCCACCAGTGTAGGTTGTTTTAACACCATCGTGCGTCATTTCATAAGTAGCACGACCTTGTAAACCGGGAAACAATGCACCACCACTATTATCATCAAACCATTCTGAGGCGCGATCGCTAACATTCACTAAATCACCAGCAAACCACACCCCATCAACTCGTCCAACTGTTTCTACCACTTTTTGCAGATTTGCTGCTGTCATCGGCTTTAATTGATGATCTGAGGTAAGTAAAATTTTTAGTGGTGTATCTGGTTTGGGAGTAGCTGCAAGGGTAAAAACATTACTGTTAATACTCTCACCGTCTTCTCGCACACTCATAACCCGATAGTTTAACCGCACACCAGGAGTTAACCCACCTACCTCAGCCTCATGTCGCCAAATCTCACGCTGAACTGGTTTTTGATAAACTTCACCATCTTTGGTTTGGTATCCAACTCTTGATTGCTGGTCTTCACGAGTGCGACTGAGTTTAGTAGTATTTGCCTTAGCAGTTTGTTTAAGATTTTCACCATAAGTTACTGTGTGGTTAACACCAGCAAACTCAGTAAACCAAACTACTTGCACTGAGGTTTCAGTTGGTAGTTGTAAAAATGGATCGGTGAGCAGTTGGGGTGCTGATGTCATAATTGTTTGCCCAAATGAACGCACGCTTACCAGAGTAAGGCATATCACAAGTGCAAGCATAGCCACTAAGGAAATTTTACGGCTGTATAAGCGTCTGAGCATGAAGTAACATCCCAAATTTTTGGCGACTGAACGAAAGCTTCGTTCATTTTGATAAAAAGCCGTGGAGAAATTGAAGTCATTAGTACCAATGACCAATGACTAATGACTATTAACTAAACGGTTTCCAACCTGCTAACAAATTCGGGTAAGCTACAGGTGTGGGGAAAATATTCAAGAAGCCAGTTTGACGCTCTTGTGGCTTTTCTTTGCCCATATTCCAGAGGGATTCATAGAAAAAGAAGGAGACTCCAGCAAAATTGCGATCGCGGATTTTTTGCACTTGTGTCTGAATCTGTTGCATCGGCACAGAGCGGTTTTTTAACCCAGCCAAAATGCCCACACTCACTGGAATATGGCTCTTTGCCGCTTTCACTTCTGGATATTCTAATTCATTAACAAAAACATTCAAATCATCACGATATATCTGCAAAACTAAGTCTTCAATAATTCCTAGGCGTTCCCACTTTTGCCAGTCCGCTAAAAAGAACTCGTAGGAAAAACGTTGAGGATTGGGTGCAATGGAAACTAGGCAATCTTTTTTAGTAGCTTTAATGGTTTTGAATACCCGTTTCATAAACTCGGTAATTTTGTTAGCTCTCCAACGCACCCATTCTGGATCTCTAAAATTTTTGGACGGAGCTTTACCACGATGTTCTTTTTTGTAAAGCGCCACTGTGTAAGCATCGTAACCTAATTCTGATGGTAAGCCAAAATGGTCATCAAATTGAATACCGTCAATATTGTAGTTTCTGACAATTTCAACGATTAAATCTTGGATAAATTGTTGTACTTCTGGGCGAAAGGGATTTAGCCAAACACGGTTATGCGTGCCTTCTTTGACAATCCGAGTTCCATCGCTGCGGCTAGTAAGCCATTGGGGACGATTTTTAGCTAAGAGAGAGTCGGCTGGTGCCATGAAGCCAAATTCAAACCAGGGAATCACTGTTAGCCCTTTTTGATGTCCCACATCGACAATTTCTTTGAGGATATCTCGCCCTTGCAATCCGGGTGTGGGATCGAGCGATCGCCCAATTACTTTTTGGGCAACTTTGCTGGGATACAATGTATATCCCCAATTCCAAACCGCCGGATATATGGTGTTAAAATTGAGTTCATCTAGACGTTGCAAAGATCCCTTCAGGCGATCGCGCTCAAATAACACATCACTATCAATATTTGTTAACCATACCCCCCTTAACTCAGATGCTAGTTTTGGCGGTAGATTAATTTGAGCGTTCAATGGGAACGATAGCATCACCGTAGCTACCACGCTTAAGGTAACGATAACGGCAAATAACCCCGACTTTCTACTTTGGCGAATATTCCACCAAGAAGGATCAACACACCACTTGATAAACCTTTTCATCATTTGCTAGAGATATCATCAAATTATAAACAATCAGCAAAAATAGCGATCGTTTAGATTATAAGCTGTAAAACAATCGGTATAGGTTATATCAAGTTTAGGTAATTACTTGTAATTTGAAGTCAAGCTAAGTTTTGCGGACAATAGCCCAATCCACGGATAAAACTTTGTCGGAATATTTCAATCTCATTGGGTCGCGGTCTCCCATGAGAAACTACTGCTACCTTATAGCGTTCCATAACATTAATTGCTGATTCTCCAGCTTCCAAACTGCTCAGAACATTACTAATGAATTCGGGTGGTGAGTAAACAATTCCCACTTCGCTCAAGAAAGCTTTAATATCTTTATGCTTTTGTTTCGGTACAAAAGATTTTATTTTGACGTTGATTATCCAACCATGAAATTGATTAATTACAGTAATAAATTCAAGAGACGAGTCATTCCTACTAAAATATTCAACAACCCGCAGTGTCAGACTAGCATTGGCCAGATAGTATAGGTATTGCATAATTTCTAGAGCAGAATTGAGACTTTCAAACAATAATCTCTAAATCTAAAGATTTAATGAGGATTCTAAGCTTGACTTTATCCATTTTTTAGCAACTCTAACGCTGACGCTGAAACCTTTGCAAGACGGTAGTTTTACTTTTTTTCGCTTCATTGATAATCTGTGATGTGGAAAAAGTATTTGCCAAAAAGCTAGGGTTTTTATGGATAAATAAAACCGAGTTCTTAATTTTGGATAATATATTAAAATTACATAATAGTTTGACTATGAAAATAGTGTGCGCTGCGATCGCAAAGATGTGATAAGCATCTTCTTTTGATACGACTTATGAAAATTTTGTTGGTAGAGGATGACGTATTACTGAGTACAGCACTCTTCGAGTTGTTGAGTGCAAATCGTTATGCTATCGATATTGCAAGCAATGGCCAAGCTGGATTAGAACTAGCGCTATCGACTGAATATGAGTTGATTTTGCTGGACTGGCTAATTCCTAAGCTAGATGGGATTACCTTATGTCGGCAACTGCGAAGGCAAGGCTACCATAAATCTATTCTGTTGTTAACAGGGAAAAATTCTAATGCAGATATTGTGGCTGGGTTAGATGCCGGAGCAGATGATTATGTCATTAAGCCATTCGACCCAGAAGCATTACTAGCAAGAATTCGCTCTTTATTACGACGAAATGGGGCGATCTCATCATCCACGTTAACCTGGGGAAATCTCTGTTTAGATCAAAGTGCCGGGAGAGTAACTTATAATGAGCAGGAAATTTCTTTCACAGCCACAGAATACAAACTTCTAGAATTGTTTTTGCAAAACCCAGATCGGATCTTTAGTCGGGCAGTGATTCTAGATCGGCTTTGGGGATTTGATGATGCACCGACTGAAAATGCAGTTTCGACTCATATTAAAGACTTACGAAAGAAACTCAAACCAGTAGGTATAGCAGAAGAATTTATAGAAACAGTATATGGTATGGGCTATCGCCTCAAGCCTGCACCTAATCGCTCCATTTCTGTTGGAGAAACGAATCAAGATGCAAACAAAAAACCCAGCCCCAAAGATATGACTTCTGTAAATCGGGTGCTGGAGCGATTCCGTAATTCCTTTGCCGGACAGGTTGCAGTCCTGGAGCAGGCAAAAACTGCACTCTTGGCAGGGAATTTAAATGAAGATTTACAGCAGCAGGCATTGCGGGAAGCCCATAAGCTAGCAGGCTCTATGGGGTCGTTCGGTTATCCAGAGGGTTCCCGGCTGGCACGGAAAATAGAGCATCTGCTGCTTGAAGATTCCTCGCTATCTCCAGATAAAATCTCTGATTTCTCGCAACTGGTAACAGCATTACAGCAAGAATTAACCAAGCCTGCTGTTACTGATACCGCTCAAAGCTTCCTGATCAAGCAAACTTATCGTCTGTTAGTCATCGATGATGATACGACGCTGACAGAGAAGTTGCAAGCAGAAGCCAACTCATGGGGTATCAGGATGAAGGTTGCACCCAACTTAGCAACCGCCCGATCGCTTTTTTCCTTAAAAACTCCTGACGCAGTTTTACTCGATTTGAGTTTTCCCACAACAGAGGAAGACGGATTAATATTATTGAGCGAGATCGTAGAGCGATCGCCAAATATCCCAGTAATTGTTTTTACTGGACGAGATACCTTGGCAGATCGACTGAGAGTGTCGCGTTTAGGAGCTAGACAATTTTTGCATAAACCGGCGACAACCGAGGAGATTTTTCAGGCGATCGCTCGTGTCTTACCTCAACCTCAAACTTCCGAAGCCAAAGTTTTAATCGTAGACGATGACCCTGTAATCCTAGCTGGATTATCGGCGTTACTAACTCCTTGGGGGCTAGAAGTAATAACTCTCTCACAATCACAGCAATTTTGGAAGGTGTTGATTGCAACATCTCCAGATTTGGTAGTGCTAGATTTAGAAATGCCGATAGTTAATGGATTAGAGTTGTGCCAAGTCGTGCGACAGGATGCCCAGTGGGGAGATTTACCTATTTTAGTAGTTACGGCACATACCGAAGCAGAATTTCTTCAGCAAGCCTTTGCTGCTGGAGCCGATGATTTTATTAGTAAACCAGTGTTAGGGCCAGAACTTGTAACACGGGTATTAAGCCGGATTCAAAGAATGCGTTGGCGCTCTAAGAAAATTTTTCATTAGTCAACTATCTTTGTTGATTGTAAAAGCTTATAGCGAACTACAAGGTTTCCAGTGAGTATATCTTTTAACAGTTATGACATGATTATTTGAGTAAAAATATAACCTCTTGAAGGAGAAGCGAACTATATATAAACATACTAGGATTGTTTATCAAAGTATCAGCAGCTTTTTGATTAATAATTAAATAACCAGTTCTAGCAGCACTAAATTCTTTGCCTAGAATACATCCTTGCTTAATTAAATTCTGAGCTACAACTAATGATATATCTTGTTTTATCTCAATATATATTGAAATCTATATGCTGTAATGCCCAGTAAAAAGTTTCCGAATCGCTTTCAGACAAATAATTTATTGCTGTCAAAAAAATATCTTTCAAAAAAACTGTCTCTATCAATTCTTTAGCTCTTTGCTTAAAAACAGCGCGATCGCGAATATTCATACACTATCCTAGAAGCAATGCTGGGACAGCAGGGTTTAGAACTTTGGCAGCAATATCAACCCGATGTTGTGTTGCTTGATTATCGACTGCCTGACCTGGACGGACTGGAATTCCTGGCTCGATTACAACCTTTGACCCAACAGCCCTGCCTACCTGTGATTTTTGTCACAGGGCAGGGTAACGACATAATCGCAGTTCAGGCGATGAAAGCGGGGGCACAAGATTATCTTGTCAAACAGCAAATTACCCCAGAAGGGCTACAAAGAGCAGTCAATGTGGCGATTGAAACAGTGCAGCTACGTAGCCAATTGCAACAGCAATTTGAAGAACAGCGCTTAGTGATGGAGATGAGCCAGCGCATCCGGCGATCGCTCAATTTACAAGATATCTTGCAAACTACTGTTGATGAAGTCCGGCAATTTTTTTGTCCTGTACAGAGAATTAGGTTATCCATCGTCAATAGTCATTTGTGTTTACAATGCACAAATGACTAAAAATCTTAAAACTCTCCTGCCCCCTGCGGTCTTAATGATAAGTCTTTTACCGCACATGAGATTATTGGGCGCTGGCTGCGAGTTGATTCCAGGCTTTGATTGCTGCTTGTAAATCTTTTGGCAGGTTATTTAGAGAAATATCATTGTAGCGAACCGTACCCTCAAGGCTGGTAAGAGTAAAGGTGATAAAGTCAGCAGCACCACTGGGCGCTGGGTAACTCAGATTCTGGAATTTCCTGAATTTAGAACGTTCCAAATATCTCTGAAATTGTTGCACCTGTTGGACAGAAACGCTGCGAACACTACGTTCCGAATCATTGGCATCACCAATCCGCACGCGAATCAATCGCCCATCTTTGAGTAAGACAGTCTGGTAGGTTCTGCCAGCAAAACCACCACTGGAAATTTGCCGAAATACTATATCTCGATCTAACGGTGGTGGCAACTCGCTGGCTGGAATTTGCACAGGGGCCAGTGTACCTTCGTTAGCCTTTTGATTAAGTCTGACTGTGGAACCTGTTTGATTAGTATGATAAACCAAGGTTTGGTCAACCGCACCAACAACTACTCGCCAACCTGATACCAAAGCTTGGGTACAGAATTCATCAGCATTAGCTAATTCTAAACAGCTATCTCTCCAAGTTTGCGATTGAGCTTGAATGATGGTTAGCTGAGAAATTGGCTGTTGCAAACGTCTGGATGCAGCTTGCAAAACAGCATTTTTTACAGACGCAGGTAATTGACCTGGCAGATTGTTAGAAGGAGTATTTGCCGAAGCTAAACGTAGCGATCGCCCGTTGTTATTGGTATGATAAACCCAATTTTGTTTGCCATTAGACACCACAATCCGCCAACCAGGAACTAACGCTTGGGTGCAGATTTCATCAGATTGGGGCAGTTCCAAGCAACCATTGCGCCAAGTCTGTTGACTATAATCAATAATTTGCAGTTGGCTAGTAAAAATTCCCTGTTTGCGGGCTAAATCTCGCAGTACCGCCTTAGCTACTGGACGTGGCAAGCGATTTGGCTTAATATTATCTTTAAGGACTTCATTGTTTGTTTCTAACGAGAAGTTAGCAGAAGCCCCCGTCGCATCTTTGATCAGCGTTAAACTGCTAGTTACAGACAAAATTCCAGTCAAAATCAAAGCAGTAAAAATTCGTGCTTGATTGGTGTTAAGGTATTTTTTCAGCATGGTTTTTATCGTAATATAGCGATGTTACTTAATAGTTATAGAACTGGGAAATAGTATCCAACCACGTGTAGGCAATAAAATATATAATTCCAGTACTTCAGGAGTTGGAATTAATTTAGTATATTTGTCCTGAAACAGATATAAATACAGACGCTGATGTACTGATTGTTTGTTCCTTATACAAATTCTGGGTGAAAATTGCACTCAATCAAAACGCCCCATATCCCAATAAGCTTGGGTTAAGCGCTATTTGTACAAAATCGTGGGTTTTGAGACGCGATAAATCGCCGTCTCTACAAGTGTTTTGGTCTTTCTTATCTGAACTGTATGGCCCTATATCCTACCGCAATCTAGGAATAACTCAGAAGCTTAGGTTGCATTAGATTAAAACTTTGTTATGGATTCTCCTTCACGCCCCTATCTAGTAAAATGGTTTATTTCGTTCCGATGCAGAGGATGAGAACGAGTAAAAGCTGATGAAGCTAGGTTTTTAGGATTTATACCAATTTAATGTAAAGTTGCACATATCTTGATCCTCCTAAATCCTCCAATAAATCGGGGGACTTTGATAGATGTTTTTCCGGTTCCCCCATTATTAAGCAGGGTTAGGGTGGATCGAATTTTATGCAGCTTCATAAAAAATTGGTATTAAACCTCGTCTATCTTGAGAACCGTAGTTTTATAGGTTGGGTGCAGCGATCGCATAGACCAATATAAAAGTAATTTTAGAAAAAATTGAACAGAACCGTAGCTTAGATTTTGCTTGGCTCAACTTAGCATCTACAATATTTTGAGTAATCTTAGCCAAAACTAGGCGCTGATAGCTTGTTGTTCAGATTCAACTAACTGATTGTGAGATACATCAAATCTAATAGTACTTGCTGCCCAGTCTTTGAAATCTGGTGCTAACCAGACTAGCTTACGTAGAATTTCATCATTAACCCACAATATCAAGGGAAACCGAAACTGTTTCCGAAACTCATTTCGCATCATGTTAGTACTGATGATTAGTTGGTTAATTTCCACTACGGATTCTAAACCCCGCACCATCAAAGCTTCGGGTTGAGTAGCACCAATTGCACTTGTAATAGCTGTATACAATGTCTCAGTCGTAGGTGATAGCGAGATTTCGTGGATATCTGTTGATGAAAATTCTGTTAACAGATTCAGCACTTGCTGCTGTCTTTCAACACTGTTACAACAAGCTAATATCAGTGCGAACTCCCCATCAGAAACCATCATCGCCCTTGCAAGCCTCTTAGTGGATGCTGTGCTGCTAACTGTGTCGTTTTCTAAATTACTTAAGCTGATCATTCAAAAATCCTGCTTTTAATTTTAAAAATATCTGAGCAATATTCAGTTATTCTACCCTATGTATTTTTATGCAAAAGTGTTAGGCGGGTAATTTATGATAATTTTTTCTCTTAAATTAACTCTAATACCACGGATTGCCTAACAAAAGAGGATATTCTGTATGCTCCATACTTACAATCAAGGGATAATGTAAAGCTAGTATTAAAATCACGTAAACAAAAGATAACGCAAGTAAAAGGAAGCTGGAAAAAAATTAACAATTTAATTACACTATATTTTTATAGATTTTGGCATCTACCATTAGTTAAGTAATTATTTTTCTGTATTAAGTTAAAAAAGTATTCAGTATATTAGTTTAACAACAAATATTAGAAACAAGGAAAAAACTTAATTCATCTTTTTGATAAAAATGTAGCTCGAAGATTTCTCTTTATTCAGAAGACACGGAATTTTTACCTTTATTAAAATTTAGTGAAGAACACCTGAAGTATAACAATTTATGAATTCAGGCAAATCTGAAGGGGAAATCCAACACGCTGAGTTATATTACGCCTCATCAACAACAGGCGATGTCTAGGACGAGCTACGCTAAGGTAGAGCCTTGAGATGAATAAGACTGAGAATCTTCTACCCACCAAATAAACGCCCTCAAAAACCCTTCTTCTCATTTCTATAAATCTCTAAGTTTTTACGAAAAAGAGTGCTACTAGGGTTAAGGCGAACAGCTATTTCCAGTTCGGCGATCGCTTCTCCAAACTTCCCTTGACCTTTTAGCGCAATCCCCAGATTACAGTGAGCCATTACATAGTTAGGGTCAATTTGCAAAGCTCTTTGGTAGGCGGCGATCGCTTCTGACCACTTCCCTTGGTTCAATATCATGAAATTACTGTACATGATGCGATCGCTATTCACCAATTCTCAAAGCAAATAAAGCGATCGCCAAGCTATATGTATAACTGAGATTACACGATACTAAAATCTCGAATAGTGTTGCAATGCCAACCTTGCTGCACCCACGATCCCAGCAAAATTGCCTAACTCGGCTGGCAAAATCTGTAAACCATCTCGTGATAAAGGCTGCACCCGCTTCTCAATTTCTGCCTTTACTGCTGGTAAGAAAAACTCAAAGCTGCCACTTATACCGCCACCAATGACGATCGCTTGCGGTGTGAGTACATAAATCAAACTCGTCAAGCCAATTCCCAGATTTCTACCATACTCTTGCCAAAAAGTCAATGCTGCGGCTTCTCCTTGTTGAGCCAGAACACCCAATTCTATGGGTTCCTTGAGAGTGCGGCGGCGAATGGCAGTAGCAGAGGCATGTTGTTCTAAAGATCCTTGATTGCCACTATTACAAATTGGCCCATCAGGATTTAATGAAATTAAACCCAATTCCCCGGCGGCTCCTTGATGTCCAACAAATAGTTTGCCATCGAGGATAATTGCGCCACCAACCCCAGTTCCTAAAGTTAGGAGAATCAGATTTTGAAATTGGCGACCGGCTCCCAGCCAAGCTTCTCCCAAAAGAGCGCAGTTGGCATCGTTAGCGATCGCAGTAGGTTTGCCAGTTTTAGCTTCTAACCAGTCTGCTAAAGGGACATCGATCCATCCAGGTAAGTTAATGGCGATTTTAGCAATGCGTCCTACTGCATCAGAGGGGCCAGGAGTCCCAACACCAATAGCAAAAGTTTCATTATTTGGATCAATTTGCGCGATCGCATCTACCAGTACTGCCAGCACGGCCTCCGGCGTTGTCGGTTGGGGAGCCGCCACAGTCAAAGATTGCAGACAAGTACCATCGGCTGTAAACCGCCCCAGCTTAATTGCTGTTCCCCCTACATCAATGCCAATTACTTGAATTTTATCATTTGTCATTTGTCATTTGTCATTGGTAATTGGTGAACAGCTATTCGCTATTATTGGTGCGAGTAGTTTTCATCCCCGATCTGTTCGCGTAGCATCGCCCCCTGGAAGAAGACGCGAAGCTTTCAATTCCGATTTTTGTAAATTAGCAAAATTCGTCGTGCGGAAACTCGATTGCTCGTGCCAAGCTGTAACTGGCGCACCTCTTAAGATGCCAGCAAGGGCAACAGAAAGGAGAAACCCACCAGTTGCGGCGGCAATTAACGTCAGGTTATCTTTCACACAAATCTCTCCAGTTATCAAATTACTAGTTATTAATGATTAGCCCGTTGACTGATAAGTGTCCACTGTTTACTAATTATTTTCGGATTCTATTTTCTCTCCGTAATCGGGGATTGACAAATTCGTTTAACCCTTCACCAAGTAGTGATAACCCTACCACCATGAATGTCATGGTTAAACCAGGAAAAAGCGTAGTCCACCAAATGCCAGTAGGTAGAGCTTCTAAGGCTTGTTTTAAATCATGTCCCCATTCTGCCACTTCTTCGGGAAGTCCTAGCCCCAAAAAGCCCAAACCGCCCAACACCAAAATTGCATCAGCAGCGTTGAGTGTAAAGAGGACGGGTACGCTTTGAATGACATTGAAAAATAGATAACGAGAAAGCACAACCCAAGTGGAAGCGCCCATTGCTTGAGCTGCTTCGATGAAGACTTCAGTTTTCACACTAACGGTATGGTTGCGAACAACGCGGTAATATTGGGGAATGTAAGCAATGCTAATAGCGATCGCTGCATTTAATATCCCACGCCCCACCACAAACGCCAGTGTCACAGACAGCAGTAGCCCCGGTAAAGTGTAGATGCTATCCATCATAAACAGCAACACTTTATCCAATTTACCGCCGAGATAACCACTCAGCATCCCCAGAGGCACACCGATAATCATACTCAGTGCTGTTGCCAAAATCACCACCTGCAAAGCAGCTTGAGCACCGAACAATGTCCGGGAGAAGACATCATAACCCAGGCGACTAGTGCCAAACCAATGTTTAGCTGAGGGTGGCTCGTGAATTGGATTAGAGAGAAAATCTTTCGGGTTTTGCAGCCATCCCCAAGCTTGCAATACAGGAGCGAAAAATGCCAGGAAGATGAAAAATAGGGTGATGGCTAACCCAAAAAGCATAAGTTTTTGGGAAAGATTAGAACTTTTGCCAAACTGTAAAAATGTCGGTAGTCGCCGTTTTGTAATGGCCATAAAGCGATCGCCTGGAGCAAAGCTTGATACGCTGACCATTTTACATATCAGATAGGGTATTGCGTAAATATCCTTAATAAAATAGGACTTACGCAAATCATGATAAAACGAACCGCAATCGCGCAGCGTCTCGTCAGAGAAGGACGCAAAGGACACAAAGCAATAAGAGTTTCAGAGAGTTCTTGCGTAAGTCCTGTAAAAGTCAGACCGCTTCACGGTATATACAGAGCTAGACTGAGGTAGAGGAGAGATTATGCCTTATTTTTGCTAGAGATAAATTACCAGCCCGTATTACCACAAAGTTTAATTATTCCAAGTAGAAAAAATTTTAATATGCTTTGATATGCCCGCAAGAGATATTTATCATAATGCTGTTAAGAATGCCTTAATTCAAGAAGGCTGGATAATTACAGATGATCCCCTACATTTAAAGTGGGGTCAAAAAGATATGTATGTAGATTTAGGAGCTAAACAACTCTTAGCCGCAGAACAAGGCTGTAAAAAAATAGCTGTAGAAATTAAAAGTTTTGTTAGTCCTTCGGAAATGGCAGACCTCAAAGATGCTATTGGGGGATTTATCATGTATCGTGCTGTTATCTTATCGTCTAGAACCAGAAAGAACATTATATTTGGCAGTGCGCGACAGCGTATTTACAGCTTTGTTTGAGGAACCAATTGGTACACTTTTAATAGAAACTGAAAATCTAAAGTTACTCGTTTTTAATCCAGAAACTGAGAGGATTATCCAATGGATACCTTAGATAATTATCGACGGATCATCAAAGAGGTATTAGTACCCTACACACAGATTCCTTATTCGCACGCAGCGATTGAATGTAAAGTAGTATTTGATAGCGAAAATGATAGTTATTTGCTGATAACTTTAGGCTGGGATGGTGTAAAGCGAATTCACGGTTGCTTAGTTCATATTGACATTATTGATGACAAAATTTGGGTGCAACGAGATGATACAGAAGAGGGTGTTACCTACGAATTAGTTGCAGCAGGAATTCCCAAAGAGAAAATTGTCTTGGGATTTCACCCGCCAAATGTTAGGCAACACACAGGATATGCTATTGCCTAACTTATTAAGCGGGCATAGGGCATTGGGCATGGGGTATTGGTTATTTCTCTCACTCCCTCACTCCCTCACTCCCATGCCCCAGTCCCTAAAGATTACTTTCAATTAACTGGCGATATTCGGTTTTTTGCTTCACGCCTTTAACTTCCTTCACCAATTCCTTGTTTTTGAACAATTGAACCGTTGGAGTTCCGGTCACACCAGCATTTTCAGCAATATCTCGGTCTTTGTCGATGTCAATTTCCACAAAGTGAATAATGCTTTCAAATTCATCCACCACTTTATTTAAAATTGGCTTCAGGGTATGACAAGGGCCACAACCAGGTGAGACGTATTTAACTAGGAGTAAGCGATCGCTTTCATGGAACAATTTCCGTAGAGCATAACCTCCCTCATGGCGCGTTTCATTCAAATTAAATCCAGCTTCTTCCTCGGCTTCAGTCTTTTTAGCTGGCTGATGTTCTAATTCATTGTCTGCTATTTCTGGCTGTTGATGGAATTCTTGAATCAAGCCAGTGGACGACAACCAACGTTCTGCCAACATCGCCGCCATACAACCAGTACCCGCAGCCGTAATTGCTTGCCGAAACTCATGATCTTGTACATCGCCAGCAGCAAAAACGCCTTCTACGCTGGTTTCCACAGAACCAGGCTTAGTGACAACGTAACCTACCTCATCCAGTTCTAACTGACCTTTAAATAGAGACGTGTTGGGAGTGTGACCAACGGCGTAGAATAAACCCTTAGCGTGCAGTTTGCTCTCTTCACCAGTTTTAGTATTACGGACTTTCACCCCTTCCATGTGACCATTACCGAAGATATCCACGGCTTCTGTGTTCCAATGCACTTGGATTTTTGGGTTGCTCAAAACCCTGTCTTGCATGGCTTTAGAAGCCCGCATTTTATCGGTGCGTACTAACATATTTACCTTAGAACCGTATTTGGTGAGGTAAATAGACTCTTCCGCCGCCGAGTCGCCAGCACCAATTACAGCCAATTCTGCACCGTGAAAAATTGGTGTTGCACCATCGCAAATTGCACAAGCGGAAATACCCCGACTCCAGAATTCATGTTCGCTGGGTAAGCCTAAACGCTTTGCTGTCGCACCCGTAGCAATGACAATGCTATTGGTTTTAATTTCCCTTTCTTGCGATCGCACTGTAAATGGACGCTGACTCAAGTCAACTGATATAACATCTTCAGTATATAGTTCCGCTCCCCAGCGCTCCGCCTGCGCCTTCATCTGATCCATGAGTTCCGGCCCAGTAATCCCTTTGGGAAATCCAGGAAAATTCTCAACTTCCGTCGTGGTCATTAGTTGCCCACCAGGTAATCCCCCGGCTTGGAAACCTTCAAAGACAACGGGTTTCAGGTTAGCGCGTCCCGCATAAATAGCTGCTGTGTAACCTGCTGGGCCAGAACCGATAATTACCAAGTTTTCTACTGTCGGGTTAGTCATGAAAATATACGAACTCATAACGACTACGTTTAATATAGCATAACAAATTGCGATCGGCTACGCCAGATGGGAAGCGATCGCCTGATGTGTCTTTTGTTAAAGCTGATTACCTCAAGAAGACCAAGCGCGACTTTGTAGAGTTAGTTCCAGACTTGATGGTTGAGATTAAATCTAAAAGCGACAGAATCAAACCGCTTGAAGAGAAGATTCAGCTATTTTTGCTGGGTCTACAGTGGGCATATTGATTGACCCTGACAAATTGACGGTAACGGTTTATCGAATAAACCAAGCTCTGGTGGTAATGCAGAATGGCAGCACACTCACACTCCCAGACTTGCTACCAGGTTGGGAACTGGCAATATCAGAGTTGTGGCCACCTGAGTTTGAGTAAGGCGCTTTCACAATCGAAGTTGAAAATCTAGCCCTTGGTTAACACCAGTGGCTCAGTAATGTTTGTGCCCTTTTGTCTGGATGCAAGAATTTATCGCCACGAGCAAAAACGCCTTCCACACTGGTTTGTACAGAACAGTGTTTACCCCAATGTAACTTATCTGATCCAGTTCTAATTGACTCTTAAATATTGTGATAGAAACCCTCATAAGTTGGGAATACTCAAGATTGGGCGTGCCGCTAGCTTGGACAGCATGGCAAATGTTTGCAGGTATGTCTTAGCTGTCAACAAGAGTTGGCGTAACGGTGGGGAGCATCAGAGCAAAGTTATTATGAGGAGCAATTTCAATGCCCAGTCCAACATCTGATTTTTTCTATAAAAGTTTTAATGCTTGACCCACAATAGGTAGAAAAAACGATACAAAGTAGAAAAATACAAAAAAATGACAGACATTAAACTTCATATTGGTGGACATCAAACACATCCAGACTGGAAAATATTCGATATCGAACCTCGTCCAGAAGTAGATTATATTGGGAACGCATCTGATTTAAGTCAATTTGAAAGTAATTCAATTGCCGCAATTTATGCCAGTCATGTTCTAGAACATTTTTATCATGCAATAGATAATGAGCTAATCAATACATTAACAGAATGGTATCGTGTTCTAAAACCAGGCGGACAACTTTTTATTAGTGTTCCCGACTTAAATACATTGTGTTGGCTTTATCTTTTTCCAGGAATTAAATTAGTTGATCGTTTATATTTAATGCAGATTATATTTGGGGCGCAAACCAATATATATGATGTTCACAAAGTAGGATTTGATTTTGAAATCTTGGCTGTATGTTTAGAACAAGTTGGTTTTACCAAATATCAACAAGTACAAGAATTTGGTTTATTTAATGATTCCAGTAAAATGCGTGTTTCAAGTATACTTGTTAGCCTAAATGTAATTGCTAATAAATAAAAATTTTAAATTCAAATCAACCTTTCACTTAATATATAATAGGCGTTAATTTTTAAATTATTGCCAAAAATGGTAGCTTTTGACCGTCAATGTTTTTACAGACAACCTAAAGAAATAGCCCAATCTACTTTATCCATCTAAAAAATACTACCAGGAGCAACTTTAATGACCAGTCCAGCATCTGATTTACTAGATAAAATTCGTCAGCAATTTGATACTTCTCCTTATCCTAGAGTTCCTCTTGATAAATCCCCTAAAGATAATTCTAATTTGCTTTACATTCATAACTTAATTACACCTTACTATTTAAGGAATCAAAAAGTTATCGATACCAAAGATAAAGTAATTTTGGATGCTGGATGTGGTACTGGTTATAAATCATTAGTCTTGGCAGAAGCTAATCCAGGTGCAAAAATTGTTGGTATTGACATATCAGAAGAATCAATTAAATTAGCACAGCAACGTTTAGAACATCACGGATTTGACAATGCAGAATTTCATGTAGTGCCAATTCAAGAATTGCCAAAACTCGATTACCAATTTGACTATATTAATTGTGATGAGGTTCTATATCTTTTTCCTGATTTAGCTGCTGCCTTACAAGGAATGATATCTGTTTTAAAGCCTAATGGTATAATTCGTAGCAACCTGCATAGTTCAATCCAGAGATTTCCTTATTTTCGCGCTCAGAAAGTCTTTAAAATGATGGGTTTGATGGAAGAAAATCCACAAGACTTAGAAATGGAAATTGTAGTAGAAACAATGAAAGCTTTGAAAGATAATGTCGAACTCAAAGCTAGAACTTGGAATTCTAATAAGTATGAAGGAGAGAACGGAAAAGAAGGAATTTTAATGAATTACTTATTTCAAGGAGATAAAGGTTACACCATTTCTGATATGTTTACGGCTTTAAAAGTAGCCGATCTAGAGTTTATCAGTATGGTTAACTGGCGACAGTGGGACTTAATAAATTTGTTTAAAGAACCAGATAATTTGCCTGCTTTTCTGGGCATGAGTTTACCAGAAATTTCTATAGAAGAGCGGCTACAGTTATTTGAACTAATACATCCTATTCATCGGCTGATTGACTTTTGGTGCGGTCATTCTAATCAAGTACAGACTTTTCTCCCAGTTTCAGAATGGGCTGACTCTGATTGGCGACTGGCAAAAGTGAGTCTGCATCCTCAGTTAAAAAGTCGCAATTTTCAAGAAGAACTCGTGGCCTGTATTACAGAATTCAGAATATTTCCTATCAGTAACTATTTATCACTAGTTGAGGAATTTGTGGGGATAGATAGCTCATTAGCATTTTGCCTGATACCTTTATTAGAACAACCCCAGCCGATGAAGTTCTTAGTAGAGCGCTGGAAACAATTTAGACCTTTAGATCCTATAACCTTAAAGCCTACAGATGAAGAACAAGCTTTTCAGATGGTGCAACAGCTGTTACTGATGCTGGAGAGTTTTGGTTACTTAATGTTGGAACGCCAATCCTAAGCAAGTATGTATAGTACATTCCAACCTGTCAACTCTCCCATAGAGTCTTCGTAAGTTGGAAAAGGGCTGAAGTGATCTTTAATAACCCGCAACCAGTATCAATCGTATCTCCCCGATGGCTTCAACAGTAGATTTCTTTAACCGAACAATACCGAGATTGGAGGGTCTGCAACTGATATAACCCTTTATATATAAGGAAAATAGCCTAATAATCTAGCAAGATCGCCATATAAATAAAAACACAGTTGAATAGTTTAAAAAAATTTTGAGGTGGGGTGATATGAAACTAAATACGAGTGGGTAAGTTATATCTAGAACACACAACCACATCCTACACCAGGGAAAACACTTATGAAAACCGAATTGAAAGCAAAGTTTCTCCAACACATCATCGGCAAAAAAAAGGAAAACGAAGGTTTCACACTTATTGAATTACTAGTAGTAATTATCATTATCGGTATTTTGTCTGCGATCGCACTACCTTCTTTCTTGAACCAAGCTAACAAAGGTAAGCAGTCAGAAGCTAAACAGTATACTGGTTCCATGAACCGCGCTCAACAAGCATACTTTTTAGAAAATGCTGCATTTACTACTAGTATGGATCAGTTAGGACTTGGTATTAGAACCCAAACTGAAAATTATATTTACAAGGTGGCCGGGAATGATACTCTAGTTACCAATAATGGTTTATCTCTCAAAGCACCTCTCAAATCCTACGCAGGGGTTGGTGTTAGATCAATAGTATTATCTACCAGTGAAGCAACTACTCTAGCTGTGTTATGTCAATCGAATGCTGTTGGTTCGAATGCTACATCAGCTAGTGTAGCTGGAACAGCGTCAGCAACTTCCCCAACCCAACCAACATGTCCCACTGATTTTTCAGAGTTGACATCGAAGTAAAAACTGGATTTATATATCTAATTGCAAGCTTTATAAAGTGGGTAGTTTAGGCTACCCACTTTAATTTTGTTCTCAATTCTGGGAATAGTACTAGTACTATCCTGAAAATTCTTAACTATGACTTCTGTAAAAATTCCTACTAACATCACTCCATCAGAGCAGCAAGCCCAGCAATATTTTATCAAAGGTAACTATACTCAAGCTGCTAGCTGCTATGAACAAGCTATCGAAACAGAACCAGAAGTGAAATCTCACTACTGGAACTTAGGATTAATGTTGCTATTGCAGGGACAAGAAGCAGAAGCGCAGATGACTTGGCTGCTGGGTATGGAAGAAGGTGAAGCCGAACAAGTTGAGCAATGGACTGTGGAATTGATAAAGGTTCTGCAAACCGAAGCCGAACGCAGAGAGACACTGGCAGATTATTCAGTTGCTTGGGCAATTCGCCAACATATACGAGAAATTTCTCCTATATATGTGAATAATCTTCTGTATTTGATTGAGCTATCTATCAAGCTAAAAACTTTTACTGGTGATGAATTAACTTCCCTAGAGGTAATTGAGTTAATTCAGTCAGAAGCAATTATAGATATTGAGTTATTGTTGCAAGTATTGGGGAGTATCATCAATGATGACCCTTTGCATCCCTCTGTCTTAGAGTTTGTAGAATGTTGTCTAACCCATATTAGTGAGCCTCAATCTTTCATTAATATTTTGCTGCCAGCAGCAGTTAAAATTATCTATTCTATGCGGCAGCCTAAGGTAGCAATATCATTGGTTGAGCTATGTTTACGGCTGGAACCTGAAAATACAGAACTTCTGCGCCATCTCGCTGCCTTTTATATAAGAGATTACAATTATTATCAAGGAATAGAAATTGCTAAACAATGCTACTCACTTTCAAAGAGTTTAACCGAGAAAATCTTTGCTAAACACTTAATACAGCGAGGGTTAATGGAATGTACTGGTTATTGGAATGAAGCTTGTACAGTTTTCCTAGAGCAAGAATTTTTAATTAATTCTTTAATAGAAGAACAACCTCTCAATGTTGAATCAGCTAGCGTTTTACGTCTATTTAATGCTAACTATTATGCCCCTTATTTACAAGATAATCCGCAGAAAAATAGACAAGTTCAGAATCAATTGGCGCAGCTTTGCCAGCTTAATGTGCAAGAATATGCCACTGAAAAAGTTCAGCGATATAAACAACGTAGTTCACATAATATAAATAAGAAAATAAAGATTGGCTACTTATCTCATTGTTTATCTAGGCATTCAGTTGGCTGGTTAGCTAGGTGGCTAATTCAACACCATACCCGCGAACAGTTTGATATTTATGGCTATTTTTTAAATTATAAACAGGTAGATGATTCGTTGCAAGAATGGTATGTCCAGCAATTTAATCAAGCTTATCTAGGGGGACTTTATAGTGATGATATTGCTGAAAAAATCTCCGAAGATGAAATTGATATTTTAATCGATTTGGATAGTATTACTCTAGATATTACTTGTGAAATAATGGCGCTTAAACCTGCACCTGTACAAGTAACATGGTTGGGTTGGGATGCTTCGGGTATACCAGCAGTTGATTACTTTATTGCTGATCCTTATGTTTTACCCGATTCTGCTCAGGAGTACTATACAGAAAAAATCTGGCGATTACCGCAAACTTATATAGCGGTGGATGGTTTTGAAATCGGTGTACCAACTTTACGACGGGATTCTCTAGATATTCCTAGTAATGCTGTAGTTTTTCTGAGCGCTCAAAGAGGATTTAAGCGCCATCCTGATACAGCACGGCTGCAAATGAAAATTATTAAGGAAGTGCCTAATAGCTATTTTTTAATAAAAGGGATAGCAGATTCTGAAGGTGTGCGGAAATTTTTTATGCAGTTAGCAGAAGAAGAGGGTGTAGAGTATTCACGTCTACGATTTTTAGACTTAGATCCTTCTGAGTCTGTTCACAGAGCAAATTTAGCCATTGCTGATGTTGTATTAGATACTTATCCTTATAACGGCGCTACGACAACCTTAGAAACACTTTGGATGGGTATTCCCTTAGTAAGCAGAGTTGGACAGCAATTTGCCGCCCGAAATAGCTACACCATGATGATAAATGCTGGTATCACAGAAGGTATTGCGTGGACTGATGAAGAGTATGTAGAGTGGGGTGTGCGTTTGGGGAAAGATGAAGCTTTACGCCAGCAGGTGGCTTTGAAGTTGAAAGCATCTCGACAAACAGCACCACTGTGGAATGGTAAGCAGTTTACCCGTGAAATGGAGAAAGCTTACCAGCAAATGTGGCAAAGGTATATTGAGAAAAAATAAGTTCGTAGTGAGGGCTGAAGCCCTCAAAACAACCTATTACAGCAACTAAAAACCCCTCTCCAAACCTCTCTCCGTTTCGGGGAGAGGCTTTGAATCTTACTCCCCTTCCCTACAAGGGAAGGGGCTGGGGGTTAGGTCTTGTATTAGACTCAACCCAGAAGCGCTATAGGCAAAACAACCCAAGCACAAATTATTAAGTTTGTAGTGAGCGCTTCAGTGCTTACTACAAACTTCTTTATAAAAGGCTTCTAAACCTTCGACACAAGCTTTATCATCAAAAAGACGATCGTGATTTTGGCTCATTCTTTCTGCAATAGTGCCTCGCCAAGCCGGATCTAGTCCTAATTTGACAGCAATTTCAATATATTCAGTTTCGTTTTCAGCAATGGTATCTGTCACTCCTAGCATTTTTAAAAAGCTGTCAGAGTGACGACCACGCATAAATTCTCCAGGACAGGTGACAATGGGAAGATTACAAGCGATCGCTTCTAGAGTAGTATTACCACCAGACCAAGTAAATGTATCTAAATAAACGTCTGAAAGTAAGTTAATCATTAGATAGTCTAGCCGGTCTGGAATATTGAGGAATACACAGTAATCCTCACTGTTAAGTCCAACAGCAGCAAAAGCACGCTTTAAACGTGGCTCAAGTAAAGTACCACGCAAAAACACAAATTTAGCTTCAGGAAGACGACGAGCAATTTTCGCAAAAATAAAATCATATTGCGGTAGGTATTTAAAAGGAGCTTGACAGCACAAATAAATGACTGCATCATCTCCTAACCCAAAATCTGAACGGGTTTTAATAACTGAGGGAATATATGGCTTAGGGTAAGAAACCCCTATATTGGGTAAGCGAATTAATTTTTCTGAGTAATGTTCTTGGGCATTTTCGGCTTCCATTAACTCGCTAGATAAAAAGTAATCAATTGTGGGTAAGCCAGTCGTTACCGGATGCCCCCAAGCCACACATTGCAAAGGCGCAAGCCGCAGACCAGCCATTTGCATGGTTTGCGCGTCCATACCTATTTCAGGAAAGACTAAGATATGCAATTTATCAGCAATTATTTGTTCACAAGCTGCTGATAAGTTATAAGGAATATGGTGAAAAACATCGCTGTAATTTTGGAACTGTTGGGTAACAGGATCTGGCTCATTTCCTGTGTAGTAACAGTAAATTTCAAAGTTTTGGCGATCGCAGTAACGTAACCAGCCAGTTAGCCACAATGTGCCACTATAAGAATGCAGGTAATGTGAAGCGTAACCAATACGAATTTTTTGATTAGGCTGAAACTTAGGCATAGATAAAGGAACTACCCATTGTGGATAGTTAGCTGCCATAATTTCATGTACTAATTTTCCATACTGGCGTTGCAAATCTATATCATTTTGTGCTTGATATGATAAGTAAAAATTTGTGAGGCGACCTATACCTGCTAAAGCACTTTGTTGCTCTTCTTTAGTTCTCAGAGATGTTTGCTGAATTAAATCTTGTAGTCCTTGAATAAAGCGCTGGCGATAGAAGTTAATTTCCTCTTTATTTTCGTATATTGATGGAACTGTTAAATATTTGAGAATTTGAAAGGTGTAATCATTCGGTAAGCATTTTGCAGCATTCTCTGCACTTAATATTGCTTCTTGAATACGTCCATTACGCCGCAACTCGATGATTAATGAAAAATGTAATCTTCCTTCTTGAGGGTAAAGTTTAATTCCTTGCTGGAGAGTCTGGAAATATTCGTCTAGCTGGTTTAATTGTCTATAGCAATAACTTAAATTGTAATAAATATCTGCATCACCCGATTGGATTTCTAAAAGTTTTTGATATTGGGCGATCGCTTCTGTCCATCTGCCCTCTTGAAATAATCTACTACTTAAATCAAAAACTAGCTTCTCTATATGTATATTATTGAAACTTCCTATTTGATACGCTGGGATATTCTCTATTATAAATGATGCTAAAGCATCTAGATTTTCATGTTGTAGAATAATTCGACCGTGGAGGAAAGGAGCTATAGCTCTCAATTCAAGTTCATCTAAATTTCCCAGCAGAGAAATTTCACATTCTACAGTAATATCAAAATTTTCTGTTAGTAGCAGATTCATCGCCACAGTAGATAAAACTAAATTGGCATCATCTTCAGAAATGCCATTAGTATTTATAAGTAACGTTATCTGGTTACTATCAGAATGATTGAGTACTGTTTTAATTACTTGCTCTAATTCTATAATTAGCCCCTCTTCTGATTGTGACCAATCAGGAAGAATTATAATATTGATATTTCCCTCTTTCACAGTTAATGCGTCTGAAATAGATACTTGCACTGTGTTAATTAAATTATTTTGCTTCACGTTTAAATTACCTTTAATTAGCTAATACATATATTTAATACAAAGCATTTAAAAACTCGAATTTATTTTTAAATAGTATAAACTAAAATATTTACAACTAAAAATAAAATCATTCAAAGTATTTATGTAAATCTTTAAGATAGAGTAGATGGTTGATTAATCAAGCTATTTACTTTGGCAGGAATGCGAAGTAGCAGAGGTTATCACTGAATATTCGCCAAATTCCCAAATAGAGAAATTTCTAAAGAATATTTATAGTGACACTAGATTAAAACACTTTGGCATTCTCAACAGCAACATTACTCGTGTTAATAAGTAGGATATATATTTGAGCCTTGAATAAAATCATTATACTCAGATGCTATTTGTGTAATAACATAACTATATTTTTCTGGAAAAGCAACTATATCTGTATAATAAAAAGTATTATTCTTAGTATGAATATTGTTAAATAGATACTCATTAATTTGCTCTAAGCATTGAGATGAACATCCATAAAACAACGGATTACCAAAATTATCTATAACGATATATTTTGTATAATTTATACTTTCTAGTTTTTTAAGCAAATCTTTTGCAAGGTCTATGTCTTTTAAGGATGAAATCTCATTTTCCCAATAAAGTATTGGACTATGTTCTTTGATTATACTCAGAGAGGATAGTAGAATTTCAAAGTCAAATCCATCAGTATCAGTTTTTATAAGTATGCACTTACCTAAATTTGACTTTTTAATAATTGATTCTAAGGAATCTGATTTCAAAACTTTAGTTTGACTTTCTACTGCTCTTGCTGTACCTCTATTTTTTACCAGTTCTACATTTTGGAAATTGTTTCCCGATACAAAAGAATTTACAAAAACAATTCTTTGGTTATATTCTGAAAGGTTATGTTCCATAATACCAAAGAATTCTTCATCTGCTTCTATACATATAATTGGATTTAAGCAATATTGCAGCAACAGGGCTGTTGTATCACCAACATTTGCTCCAATGTCAACTATAAAATCTTGATTGTTTGGTAAATATTTAGCTAGAACGCCTATAAATTTATCATATAGTCTAAACCTATTCTGATAATGTGGCAAAACATGATCGTAAGGAAGAGTTATAGGAATTTCTTTAATATTGTAAGTAATAATTTTTTTTGATAATTGGTATTTAATTTGTTTTTCTTGCTTCAAAAAAATATTTAGTTGATTGCTTAAATTCTCTATTTGGCAAGAAGATACCTTAGCTACTGAAACTTGTGCTAAAGCTTGTTGATCCTCATGTTCTAAAACAATTCTGGCATTGATACGAGCTAGTAAAGCTTCCCACTGAATATCAGCCAAGTTTTCCACTAGAGAAATTTCTAATCCTTCGGTAACGTCTAAAGCTTCCTCTACCAAAAGATTCATAATTACACTAGATAAAAACAGTTCAGCATTCTCTCCAGAAATGTTACCAGTATTGATAAGTAGGGTAGTTTCTTGACTATGAGGATGAGTGGCGATCGCCTTAATAACTTGTTGTAAGTCTAAACCAAGAGACTCTTCTGGTTGTGACCAATCAGGGAAAATGATTAGATTAATTATCTTTAAGTTTAAAGAAACAAGTGTAGCATTAATTAATACAGAACTGACATTTTGCGCCATTTTTATCCAAGAAAACTGTTCTGCCTGTACTAAACCTGCGGTAATTAATGAATTACGAATACCTGGTTTTTGGACTTCAAAAAGTGCATTTGTCATTTCATGTACATCATCATCATTTACATATATTGCAGCTTCATCTGCAACTTCTGGAATTGAAGCATTAGGACAAGTAATCACAGGACAACCACAAGCCATTGCTTCTACTATAGGCATTCCAAAACCTTCATATTTAGAAGGATAAACTAGTGCTACTGCACCAGAGTAAGCTATTGCTAACTCTTCATCACTAAGATGCAGCAGATGAACGATGCTACCTGATGTATAGGCTCTGAATTCTGGTGATAATAGACCATCGGTTCCTGTAACGACAATATCAAAACCATAGCTACTTGGAAGCTGTGAAAAAGCTTTGAAAAATAAAATACTATTCTTATAAACATTACCAATACGGACTAACAGAAAGTATGGTTTTGTAATACCGTATTTTATTTTAAATTGATGAATATTTTCCTGAGTAGCTACTGAAAAAGTTGTATGATCAACCCCATTCTCAGCAATTGTTACAGACTCTAAAGATATTTCTGGAAAGTAGGTTACTAAATCACGTGCTGTATTTTTGGAAACCGCAATAAAGGCAGACGCATGTCTAATTGCATAATGTTTTTCTTGCCAGATGATATGATTTAAGTTTGAACCTATTCGTTCTGCTATCATGTCATGAGCCATGAATACAGAAGGTGTAGTAATCGGCGTTGTATGGTAGGAGGAAATAAATAAGTCTGCGCCTTCTTCATCGCACACTTGCTGTAGCATTGAGCGATCAGAGTCAATATTATCGTAATCATGATATGAGATTGTGCGATATCTAATACCAGGAATTATGGGTGCAGTGCCACCACGGTCAAGGAAAAGAATATGCTTTGCAAAACCATTTGTTACCCATTCTTCTAACAATGATTTCCAGACACGAGTAATGCCAGTTTGATAAAGTTGAAAGAAAACACCATCAACTATAATTATTGGTGTTGGTTTTTTGATTTGTGCAATTTGCTGCTGCATTTCATCTTTTTGTAAGAATCGCCAATTATTCGTGTTAAGTTCTTTCTGTGCAATTGGTACTACACCTAATGATTCAGCAGTATCAACCCTCGTTTCATCTCTTACCCATGATAAGTATTCACGTAAAAGAACTGGAAACTTAGTTGTTTTTTGCAAAGTCTGCCACTCATAAGTAGCATTACTATAACCGTAGTATTGCTCTTTAAATTGCAATTGTTTTACTGTTACATAGGCAAAATGCTGGAAAACTAAACCAAGTTCCTCAGTTTCTTGATGTAAAAAAGGATTGATTGCTGCTACATTTTGATATTGACCATCTAATGAAGTTTCTACTAATACAGGAGGTTCATGTGCTGCCCAAAATGCTCCTGGTTTAAATCTCCAAGTTCTTAGCCACTCTAGTTGAGGATTTTGTGTATAACAGTTACGAGTACTGATAAGTAATTTTTCACCAACAAAACACCAGCACCAATAGAAAGCAGCTGTTTTCTCAGGATTGCTAATGAACATTTCTCTAGTAGTACAAATCTGCTCTAATGTCCACAATTCATCTACATCAACTTGCCATAGCAAACATTCCTCTTGAATGTTGACAAGTGGTGCATTGACCATTTCTCGTTTTCCGTCCCAGAAAACACCCTCTGGTTTTCGGTATATTGTGACTTGGGTCGGGTAAAGTTGCGCTACTTCATCTAGATATTCTGTAGTCCCATCGTAACTACGACCATTTTTATGGATTTCATCACTGATATTTCCACCTAGTTTTACACTCCAACTTGTGTCGTGTTTTAAGTCTGCTACACCTTCAACAATATGCCAATGCCATTTAAAAGGAAGATGTTTAAATACTTCAATGTGATACTTAATAAACGGTTGCCCATTTAGGACTATTGTAAAAAAATGAATTCGTAATTCTGGCGTTGAGTTATTAACAGCTTTCAAGACTTCTAACTCTTGACGAATAACCAGCTTAGGCAGTTCAATTTTACAAATATTATCACTATTAAAAACGGATTCAAATAAGTATTGAGCAGCTTGATTTTCTGGTATTGTTCTGACTTCTTGTAGAATTTCTTTTAATGTACTCTTTCTAAGTATTCCAAATGACAACACACTAAGCGGAATGTTGAGTAGTGGAAGTATTTCTAATGCTTGTGGATATATAATGTTTCCCTGGCGGAATACAAGTTTTTGTTGCTGATTGAATACCCCAGAAATAAATACGCCATCCTCTATTCTGTTTTCTACAGTTGATAGCCAACCTCCGGTAAAAACTCCATTTATATCTTGAGAATCTGTAGATGTTAGGATATCAATGGCTGAAGAGATAAATGACTCATCATACTGAGTATAGTTGTTAGCGATAAGTATATAATCTGCTACTATATTTTCTGTTAAAGATAAAATAGAGTCTATGATAGTTTGATAATTGCTTAATTCGCAATCATTAACTTCATATATCACTATGTTTTTATATCGAGATTGATGCAAATAATCAGGGGGAATTTGACTTTCAATTGTTGATGAAGTATTGTATTTTAGATATACAATAGCTACTAAACAAATATCTGTAACTAAATTATTATGACAATTTAAACTCTGTTCTCTTATGAGAATTTTATGATTTTCTATTTCTTGCAATTCTTGCTTGTAAAAATCTTCTTCTTGTTCTGGCAATCGATTATCCAAATCGTTATTAGGTAAATTATCGAGGGAAGAACCTAGCATAATTCTGTTACAAACTTTATCTAAGGTTGGATCATTACCTGGCTGCAAATCATCTAAACTTTCAAATCTCAAGTCGTGGGAATAAAAATTCTTTATACCAATTGAGCGAAATTTATGAGAAAATTTAAAGAAGTAAGCATTCGTAAAGCGATAAAGTCTCTTTAAATCTTCTGATGTTAGTTTAGATGAATCAGTCAATAGGTTATCAACGAGTTGATTTAGATGTTCAATATTAGTGTCTTGAATAGTGTATCGTGAGGCTTTTTCATAGGATGAAGTTGCTAATGTTGCTGTTGGTACACCTCTAGCGATCGCTTCAATTGCCACTGTGCTAAAAAAGGCGATCGCCGCATCTGTATGCCAAAGCAATGCATAAGAAGTTAACTGTTCAGAAGGCATTACAACGCGGACATTTTCTGGTATAGAAAATACCTGTTGATAAGCTTTTGATAAAGAATCGCTTTCTATTGGTGTATCTTTATTACCTCCTATATAAGGATGATGACGAATTACTAAGTATTCATTTCTATTTTTAAATATCTCTATTAAATTTTTAATAATATCAAATTGCGTGGTAATTTTTACCTTCCCTTCTAGCGCCGCTAGTTCATCTTCGCTTGACGTAAATACAGCGAATATTTTTGCGTCTAACGGTATCCTAAGTTGACGATGGATATTTACAGGACTTGTTTGAAAGTTATAAAAAGCAGGCCAGTTTATATCTATACCATATTCACGCTTTATAAAATAATTTTTAGTCTGTACTAATTCTTCATTAGTCAGTGTTATTTCTTCCCATGCTTTTACACAATCTAAGGGTGGTTGATAACTCCATGTAGGATGGTTATCAAAGAAAGCAAAGCTATCATCAATCGAACCTCTTTCATGAGTAATTACGTCAATTTTCATCTGACGTGCTACCTCAAATGCTATGCGATAGGGAGCAAATCGACCATTAAACAAAAATACATTAGTCGGTTGATATTTATTAAATAATCTAATTAACGCATTGTAAGTTACTAAACCATCTATTAAATATTTTCTATGGATACTCTGGACATAATTGCTAGATAGCCCTGCATCAGCTATTCTAAAGTGAGTATGAATAGTTGAAGTTACCCATTTACCAATTGGTACACTATCATATTTAGCATTTTTATAGTTTTGAGGAAGGACTGTTTTCACCCATTCATTAGCAATAATATAATCGTCATTTTCAATGAAATTACGTAGTTGCATATATGGAAGGACAAATAAATCTTCAAAGAAGTTTTTGCCGACCTTAGCACAGTTTTTACATAATTCTTTGTTATTATTAAACCTTGTAATAGCGCAGTCATTGTAAACTCCGTCACAGCCTATAACCAAAACTTCACAGCCGCGAAGTTGTAAGCCAGTAGCTACAACAGCATCAAGTTGGTTATGGATTAACCAAAAGCCATATGGAGAAAAGAATAAAACTTTATTTTTTTTAGACATCATCTTGCTTTAGTTGCTAATAAAAAAAATGTTTGCGTAAGATTTTTAAATAAAACTGCTAATTGCAATCAAAATTATAAGCTCACTTTGATATTTTTTTATTAAGGCTAGTAAGATCGGGAATAATTTATAATACCCAATACTTGCAAAAATATTTCATTCAAATTATAAAACTAAATTATCGCCTTGCACAATTGAGCTACTCGTACATCTGCATTATACTGCTGCTTAAAAAATGTCTTATCTATTTCCCTATGGGTAGAATTCAAAAATTCATGTACCTTTTCTGGCGATTTTAAAGGGACAGTAACTCCCCATTTATTGGTCATCAGTGTATCATTCACACCCATAAGCAAACTGCCTGCTGGTATCCCCATTAAAACTGCTTCAATTAGAATGATGGAAGTAATTCCCAAAACAATATCCTGTTGTTGCAGGGTGTCCAGTATGTCGGTACTTTCGTCAATTGCAAACGGTAAGCCTGATTTTGCCAGCAAATCAAGGGAATCACGACACTTCCCTTGGCGTGGATGAAACCGGATCAGCAATTTTTTGAAAGGTTTATAGTCAGTTAATACCTTAATTAAGATGTGAATAATATCAATTTCGTTAGCATTAGGTTGAGAAGCAAATAAAATATTTTGTACTACTTCTAGAGTATTTTTCCTAGATTTTTTTCTAGCAACCAACCAAGCAAAATAAGGCTGTCCTACAATGAAAATTCGATTTTTTGGTAATCCATCGTTAAGCATTCCTGTCGCACACACTTCATCTATGGCTGTGATAATATTTGGAAAAATTGCTTCTGCATCAGGATTGTTGAATGGTTGAAAACGCTGACGATAATTTGCCCAATAGTCTATAACAGCAACACTAGGAATACCCTCTTGTCTTGCCCAAAAAATAGCATCGCGTTCAAACTCATCATATTGAGATGTTCCTGTTAGCAGAATATCTCCTTTGAATCTCACAAAAAGAGTTTGGTGTTCCTCAGAAATTGGCGTACAAGCAACTGCAAGACGTTGAAATTGACGGATGGCTGGGCCTTTAGCATACGCTTCTACCTCTGTACCTGATGCCCGCAAGGCTGCAACCGTTGCAGCCACAGCATTAGCACCGCCTGGATCGTGAGCGATCGCAATAATCTTCATTTATCTTTCCCTTGGCTTAACTCTTCGGCATGATCCAGGACTTTAGCCACAGAAGCTATGAAACGATCAACTAGATCAATACCGCCAGGTATTTGGATGAGAGTTGTAGATAAAAGCGTCTCGTTATATGTCTTTTCGGCTATGGGACAGACACCTGTAGGATGACTGACAATTGTCTTGCCTTCTTGTTGCAGCTTTTGGAAAAGAGGTAGTCTGTATAAAGGACGCACGTAACGCCCCGTCACAGGACATCCTTCTGCTTGAAGTGCCTCCACAAATCTGTCCCGCGACAATCCAGCTTGTTGTGGATCGATCCAGATGGGATATGTATAGTAAACATGGCGATCACTAGAGCCAACTTTAGTCGTCCGCAATGCTTTAAACTCAGACAGTCCTTGGTCTAAAGCTTCCGCAATTTTCAGCCGTGGCTGCGTCAATTCTTCTAAGCGTTGGAGTTGAACCTGAGCGATCGCTGCCTGAAGTTCAGTTAACCGGTAATTGTAACCAACAATATCATCATCCTGATACCAGTTTTCCGCTTCAATTGCATTCTCTCCATGATTACGTACCAGTGCCACCCGCCGCGCCAAGCGATCATCATTAGTGACTACAATCCCCCCTTCACCACACTGAATCGTTTTGTGACAATTGAGGCTGAAAACTCCCAAATGCCCAATTGTCCCCAACCAACGCCCCTGATGCTGGCCTACTGGTGCTTGGGCATTGTCCTCAATTAGAATCAAACCGTGTCTATCTGCTAATTCACGTAAGCGCACCAGTTGGGCTGGGCCCCCAAACAAATTGACTGCGATAATTGCTTTTGTGCGTGTGCTAATAGCACCTTCAACAGCTTCTGGATCAATGCAGCAACTAGCCTCCTCATGATCGACAAAAACAGGAGTACCATTTGCCATAACCACTGCTGTTGCCGTTGCTGACATCGTTTGCGGTGGCACAATTACCTCATCACCAAAACTAACACCAGCTGCAATCACAGCAGCATGTAAACCACTAGTAGCAGAGTTAACACTTAAAGCGTGACGAACATTAAAGTAGTTAGCCCATTGTTCTTCTAAGGCGCGAACTTGTTTGCCACCCATAAAGTACAATCCAGCAGCACCGATATAGTCAGATAAAATACCGCTTTTCAATACTTGAATCGCGGCTTCAGTCTCCTGAAAACCAGTACTGATATACCTTGGTAATGGCTCTGGAAAAACCTTGGAACCTCCAAGCAAAGCCGGTTTTTCTCTAGTAATAACCATCAAATTACCTACTTAATTAGAAATTTGTTGTTTCTTGCCATTTCAACAACTTGTAAAGCAAGCACACCATCAGCGCCAGAACAGGTTGGTTGTCCGCCAATTCGTGCTAATTGCACAGCTTCGGTGACAGCCCCCAAAATGTGGCCTTTTAAGCCAGCTTCACAGATCATCTTTGCTTGGCCTAACTCTTGAAAGCCTGACCATTGGCTAGGTTTAACTGTCTGCCAAGTGACTTGCTGCCCCCCGGCGCTATACCGCAGCATACCGCCGGTTCCCCAGAGTTCGCCTTCGCCGATTGAATACCCAGTTCCACGTACTGCAATCAAATATGCAGTTAATCCGTTGTCCCAGGATAGTGCAATGGACTCAGCAGTGTCATCTTGAAGAACAGGTGATTTTTCCAGACGATATGCACAAGCAACTGATCCGAATAAAGCCAATAACATATCGATCCAATGGGTTCCATTGTGCAATAAACCACCGTTATAGCGTAAGCAAGCACCAATTGGGGTTCCCAAGCCATCATCTTGGTTCGTTAGATTTTTCAAGGCTTGCAGCATTGGTGTCCAACGACGCGAATAGTTAGTTATCAAAATACAGCCCTGTGCAGAGCAAGCAGCTAGCATCATTTCTGCTTCTGCTAGATTAACTCCAAGGGGTTTTTCGCACAGAATGACGCGCGGTTGCCAAGCCAGCGCAGCAATAACTCCCTCAGCGTGTAGGTGAGTAGGACTACATATTGATACTACGTCGAGGTGAAGTTTATGTGGTACATCTTTCAGACTGGAGTATACCTGCGCTTCAGAAAAACGTTGCTGAAAATTTCTACAAGCCTCTGGATCTGGATCTACTCCTAATGCAACTGTTACATTAGGGATTTGGACATACCCTTCGGAATGGCTGAGTGGATCGCCTTGTGGGGAAATGCCAAAGCGATGCCCAATTTTTCCCAGACCAATAATACCGACACACACTTTCATGAGTTTAATTTCTCTTAGGAGTCAATCCATCCCTGTTGTAGGGCATAGTTGAGAATGTCTACTGTCGTAAATTCGGGATTTTGGGGATAAAGTGCTTCAAAAATGGCTTTGATGCGATCGTAGTCTTCTTGATAGTCAAGGGTAATACGGAAAAAAGGATTACTTAAGCCTGGAGGAGCAACGATATCCAAGCGACGATATCGCTCTGGATGTCGTCGGATGTACCAACCAACGTGTTCACGAAAGGGTTTGCTGGAGGCAAAATCAACTGTCTCGGCTAGTGTTTTCCAAGACAACACCATCAGATCCAGCCCATGAGGATATGAACGCACTTCACAATTAGCAACATAATCCACATGGGGGTAAGCCGCGAAAAAGGCACAGATGTGTTGGTCAATTACATAAGGGTCAATTAGGGGACAATCTCCGGTTAAAAGGACACTAACTTCTGCTTGATAGTGTCGCCCAGTTTCCACAACTCGTTCTAAGACATTTTCTTCTGAACCACGAAAGTAAGGAATATTGTGTTTGCTGCATAAAGATGCGATTGCTTCATCTTTTTCATTTGTGGTTGTAGCAACTACTACTTCATCTATATAACGAGCGCGACGGATACGCTCAATCATCAGCAACAGCATTGGTTTACCCACTGCTTCCTTGAGGACTTTACCAGGAAGACGTGAAGACCCCATCCGAGCTTCTATTGTGGCAATGACACGATTCACAGTTTTAGTTACTTCTCCAGTTAAATTTTTATATTTATTTATAGAGATTCAAATTGGCCTTAAAATCTGTTACAAAATAAGGCTTTATCTCTGGATTAAAACTGAGTTTGTAATCTCCTCGATTGGGAGAATTAACTCCTACAAAGTCAACTTCTTGCAACTTGCGTTTAAAGCATTCTTCAATTAAATCAAGTAGTAGAAATGTTGAGCCACCAGTTTCTCTGTATTCAGAATTATTCCCAGCAAACATATAATAACCACGCTTACGATCAAAGAGGAATAAAATCGCAGAAACAGGAATTATATCCAGATAGCATACTTTCAGTATTCCAAATCCTTTGTCTAAAGATTTTTGAGTTATTGCTTTAAGTAAGTAAGATTCTTTTTCTATATTTTCTATTCCTTGTCTAGCCCAAACTTCTCGGTGTAGTTTGTCTAAAATATCAATAGTGTCAGACATCTGAATAGATAATTTATTCTTGATAGCTTTCCGGATTTCTTGCCGTCTGACAGCGCGGATGCAACTGAGATAAAAGTCAAAACTATCAAATTTGGTTAATTTTAATATACCTGTGTATCTGAGTTGAATTTCAAACTTTCCCTTCTCAGGTGTATGGTAGTTATACCATTGAAATGGTCGTATGTCTTGTAATTGCCATGAATGGGCTAGGGAAATTTTCTCAAGTTTCTCTATGAGTTTTTCTATAAACCAAGTTAAAATCAAAAATTCTTCAGAATTACGTTTGTGATCTGTTTTAGTAAAATTGTCGGCTAGTAACAGTCCTTGATAGGGTGTGAAAGGGAAAGGAGCAGGTAATATATTGCCATCTTCAGAAAATAAGATAACAGTACCTGCAACTATTTTCTGTCTGAAATAGACTGTAATAATTTGAAAAGGCACTCCTAACGCATTGATAAAGTCAGTTTTTGCAAAAATAGTTCCTTGAGGAGAATCTTCAACAAAATCATCCCAAATATTTGCTATTTCCTGCCAATTAATTTTAAAATCTTTAGTATTCATTTACTTGTAAACATAAGTACAAACATCACAATGATAGTAGTGATGAATCATTGTGACTTTTCTAGATAGCTGCTGAATACAGAAATTTAAAACTGCCTCTGGTTCATAATAAGCTATCGTTTCTTGTTGGAAATTTACATAAGAGGAAATAAAATTAAATGCTAAACCTTTTTCACATAAAGAGAATGCTTTTTTGATTAAAGTTTCGAGAAAAAGATTACCATTTGGAGTATAGTTATTGAAAACAGCAGAGACTAAAACATAATCATAGGTTTCTTTTAGAATTTCTTGAGTTATATCTAAGCACTCGAATCTCATATAGGGAAATTTTTTACGTGCAATTTCAACGGCTTCAGGTACAATATCTATGCCTGTATATTGGCAAATAATATTCTGTTCTTGCAAATATTCTGCAAAATAACCGATACTACATCCTATATCTAAAATTCGACATCCATTGAGGTTTCCAATTTTTATAAGTTCTAAATATCTGACAAGAGATTCATCTATAGAACCCCACTGTCCAGAACCAGGTGAGTCACCTTTTGTTCTTACAAGATTCTGATAGTGTTCTCGTAATATCTTCACACTTGTGCTAACTTGACTCATTGACAATTCATCCTTCACTTTTTGATGTTAAACATATAGATAACAAGCAAAATTATCATTATTATGTGTATTAGTAAACTTTTTATTCCTCACTTACTAATACTAATTTCCAAGTAAAAGGCGTACCTTTTTTGATATTTTGATTAACTACTTTCCCAATAAAAATGTCGAAAAACTTGGGCGGTAATCCTAAACCTGGGCGTACTGCTCTTAGGTTTTCTGGGGTGAGAATCTCTCCGGCTTTCATATCTTTGGCAACGTAGAGCGATCGCCGATACAACAATGACTCTTTTTCAGCCTCAGTTGCTCCATATTTTATATTGCCCAAAGCTTGCCAAGCTCTTTGCGACTCTATTACCAATTGGTGCATCTCTGCTGGTTCCATTGAAAAAGCTGAATCGACTCCACCATCAGCCCGACACAGAGTAAAGTGCTTCTCAATTAATGTAGCTCCTAAAGCAACACTAGCAACAGCAACTCCAATACCCATTGTGTGATCGGATAACCCTACCTGTACATTAAACAACTCGCGCATTTGAGGAATAGTTAGCAGGTTAGTATTTTCTGGTGTGGCAGGATAGCTACTGGTACATTTCAGTAATATTAAGTCTTGACAGCCAGCTTCTCGCGCTGTCCTAACAGTTTCATCTAACTCAGAAATTGTCGCCATACCAGTCGAAATAATCATTGGTTTACCTGTGCTGGCAACTTTGCTAATTAGAGGTAAATCGGTATTTTCAAAAGAGGCTATTTTGTAGCAAGGTACATTTAAAGATTCGAGAAAATCTACAGAGGTGGCATCAAAAGGAGTGCTAAACCCAATTATTCCTAGTTCCTCGCAACGATCAAAAATAGGTTTATGCCATTCCCAAGGTGTGTAAGCTTGCTGATATAGCTGATACAGTGATTTACCATACCATAGACTATTAGGAGAATCAATGTAAAAATCACACTTATTTATGTCTAAAGTCATCGTGTCAGCAGTATAGGTCTGGAGTTTCAGTGCATCTACTCCAGCTTTAGCAACTGCTTCAACGATATCTAAAGCTCTTTCTAATGAAAGGTTATGATTGCCAGACATTTCGGCAATAACAAAGGGCTTTTGACTACTACCAATTTTCGTATCCTGAATTACTATTTCTTGCATATAATTAGCTTTTTCCAAAACATACTATTTCTATTTTTGGTTTGTTAATTATCCATTCATCTTGCAATAAAGCCATGCTTATCACATCTTCATACTTGCCATTTTTAAATATATGCTGCTTAAAGCATCCTTCTTCAGTAAAACCAAACTTCTTATGCAATTTTATAGTTGATATATTGAAAGCAAATACTTCACAACACAATTTTCTGATTTGTAATACTTCAAAAGTATATTCTAAAAAAAGAAACTCCATAACTGCTCCACTACCACGAGGTACATTAGTATCTCCTAAATAAAAAGCCCAATAACATTTTTTATTCCGCATATCTATTTGAATTACATTTACTACTCCTACTGGACGGCATTGAAATTCAAATATTTTATAAATAACACTCTCGTTATTGCTATGGTTTTCAAACCATTTCCTATGTTCATCCATATTAATAATCTGATCGTTGTACATATTGGCACGAATACGGTCAGAATTACGCCATTCTAATAACTGCTCTAAATCTGACTTTTCCAGAGTTCTGAGTCGGTATTCTTCACGTTTTGGCATTCCCATTGATTATATTTCCTCGCAAAATTGACTTACCATCTTCATTAAGATCAATCCTAGTATTCTCAAGGGATAAATGTCCATCGATATTACTATTTACATAGTCTAGAAGTACTGAAGAAGAACTTTTATATCTTTCAATTATGTACCGCAGAGATATTCGAGATTGAGAAAGCTTAGTTGGTTGAGTGCCATGTAACAAACAAGAATGCCAAAACCAAGCAGAGCCAACTGAACCTGTTAAGATATGGCGCTGTAAAAGTTTAGATTTTCCCCGACGATCTGAATATAACCAACCGTTTGAATTATCTCCATGAGGTATTAAACTATGGGGAAATGTTGTTGCTCCAAATATGTGACTTCCAGGGATGATAAACAGAGGTGAGTCTACTTCAGAAACATCATCTAAATATATATAAAGAGTGATAAAGTCTGACGGACGATTCTTATAATCAATAATATCTTGATGAAAATCAATCCCATGAAAGTAAGTAATATCTCGATAGTCCGGCTTAATAAATGCCCCTAAGTTAGGAACTGGGAGCTTATCAATTTCTGATATAACCCAGTCAGGAATCCATTTCTTTGGCACTCCACAGATAACTTTTTTGATAACTACCGAATATTCTTCACCTAACAACTCTGATAGTAGAGATTGGAGAACAGTATTTTGCTCTATGAAACTTAAATCAAGCCCTTCTAAAATATTTCGTCCAGGGCAAGGATTTACGCCAGTATACTGTGGATGAGCATAAAAATCTTCCTTCTCTAGAAACAAGTCACGCTCAAAATCCCGCGTCGTTTTGATGAATTCTAACAATTCCTTACACTTTTGTTGATTCACAACTTCACCCAAAGAACAGTAACCTTGTTCAAGAAAAGTATCGAGCTTGTCATACTTAATTTTCATACATTATCATTGATAAAAATTGATGTTAATAAACTATTAATCATGTATTTAATTCTCCTGTAAACACCTTAAAATCCTAGCTGTTCCTTTACCATCTACTAATTTCTGACCATGCCTAACCATTTCTAATCTTGTCTGGGTTGATGTCATCAATTCTGAAACTGCCGCTGCTATTTCACTAGTTGAAATATCCTCATGCCATCCCAAATTACTGCCACTCACCCCACTCAGTTTTTTGGCACTAGATTGTTGATTGTCAGCCAAAATTAATATCGCACTAGGCAAACCCATAAAAGCTAGTTCCCAACAAGTGCTACCACCAGCCGTCACTGCCACATCAGCCCAAGACATCAGTTCAGGCATATTTGTCACATTCTTTTTCAGGTGAATAGGAAAACGCGATTTCTGACTAGCCGATCGCAGCTGCTCATAATGTGGATTACTTCCTCCAACTACAACAACTGCTTCTAGCTCTTCTATTTCTACTTGTTGCAATCCTTCAATCACCTTAAGAGTTACATTATCTGGATCTGCACCGCCTAATGTAACTAGTAACTTCTTAGCTATTGGAGGGAGCGATCGCTGCCATTCCTGCCAATGCCAAAATTCCCGCCGCAAGATGCTATAGCTTGTACCAAGTAACAGTTTGGTATATGGCTGTCTATTCTTGTACAATTTCTCACAAGCATGAATATTTTGATTTAAAACAATGTCCGCGTGGTACTGTTTGGCGTGTCCATAATCATCAATTAATAAAAATTTTAGCTCTGATTCCTTGATGATTTCTTGATACTTAGCACCGAAATGATAACCATCTAGCACAACCCAATTTGCATTAAACTGGCGTGCGAGTTTCGCTGTTTCTTTGGCATCTTCAGCACTTCCAACTTGAATTGGCAGGTAGATAACTTCCATTCCTTCCGCCTTTAATCGAGTTTTCAAATCTGCTGCTTCCGTTGCCATAAGAAAAATTACCTGACCACCTACATCTTGCCAAGCCTGCGCTAAAGCTAGACAACGCATTACATGACCTGTACCTATTTGTGTTGATGCATCTACTCGGATAAATAGCTTCATTTTTGATAAATTAATTGTTATTTATGCAGCATATTTATTTTGTTCTACGTGTGCATTAATTAATGACCAATCAGGATATTTTCTGAGCAAATCTAAACAATCCTCAAGAGTAAATTTTGGAATTTGAGGATAAAGCGCTTCAATAATTCTTTTGATAAGTTCAAAATCATCTGCTGTGTCCACTGTCCAGCGATGTGAACTTTGATTTTCTGAATAAACTACCTGAGCTAATCGATAACGTTTAGGGTGTATATAAATAAACGGAGTAACATGCTCCCGGTCAGGTTGTGCTATTGCTTCTACAAATGCCTGATGTAATACTAGAAATGAAAAAACCTCAGTATCCATTCCCCGTGGGTAAGTTCTCTCTAAACAGTTAGAAGCATAATCATATTCATATCTATAATCCAGAAAAAATTGAATTACCTTGTCAATGACTTGTGGATCAATAAGTGGACAATCAGAGGTAACGCGAACTACTACATCTGCTTGATGTTCTTTGGCTGCTCCATAGTATCTGGCTAATACATCTTCTTCAGAGCCTCTAAAATATGGTACTGAAAGACGATTGCAAAGTTCAATGATTGGCAAATCTGTACTATTGATGGTAGTAGCAATTACAATTGCATCAGCCAACTTTACTCGTTTTAATCTCTCAATCTGATATTCTAATAAAGGCTTATCCAATACCTTTTTGAGTACTTTTCCAGGAAGGCGAGTTGAAGTCATTCTTGCCTGAACAATAATTACAGTTTTCATGTCAGGCTCTCTCTTAGCGAAATTACTACTTTATCCTGACTCTCTTCATTTAGCCCATAATATAAGGGGATAGTAATAGCTTCCTCATAGTATTGCTCCACCTGTGGAAAGTCTCCTAATTGAAAACCTAATTTTTGGTAGTAAGGTTGTGTATGAACTGGAATGTAGTGCAAATTAACACCAACTCCTGTGCTGCGAAGTTCTTCAAATATCTGTCGATGAGTTTTATTAATCTTATCCAGCTTGAGCCGAATTACATATAAATGCCAACTAGATTCAGAGTCAGGGTGTTGCCAAGGTAACATCAGGGATAAATCTTGTAGTAGCTGATTATATCTTTGAGCTATCAACCGCCGACGTTCTACAAATTTATCTAGTCGTTGTAGTTGACTACTACCCAATGCTGCTTGGATATCTGTCATCCGATAGTTGAAGCCTAATTCCAATTGCTGATAATACCAAGAACCGTGACATTCTCCTTGCATTAAATCTGGATTGCGAGTTATGCCATGACTTCTTAATCTAATTAATCTCTGATACAATTCCTCTTGATTTGTTAGCATCATACCGCCTTCACCAGTTGTAATAATTTTTACTGGATGAAAGCTAAAAACTGCCATATCAGAAAATTGGCAGGAACCAATAGGTTGTCCTTGATAGCTCCCACCAATCGCATGAGAAGCATCTTCGATAATTTTGAAACCATAACGCTGTGATAAAGCAGCAATTTGTTCCATTTCACAAGATTGCCCTGCAAAATGCACGGGTATTAATATTTTGGGCAAACAACCTTGCTTTTCTGCCTCAGCTAACTTACTTTCTAATTCATCTACGCTCAAATTGTAGGTATTTGGGTTAATATCAACAAAGTCAACCTTTGCACCACAATAAAGTCCACAATTAGCTGAGGCAACAAAGGTATTTGGTGATGTCCACAGAATATCTCCTTGCCCCAAACTAGCAGCAAGACAAGCAATATGTAATGCAGCTGTCGCATTAGAAACCGCTACGGCATATTTCGCTCCACAGTAGTTGGCAACAGCTTGCTCAAATCTCTCTATAGCTGGGCCTTGAGTAATCCAGTCCGAGCGCAAAACTTCAATTACAGCATCAATATCTTCTTGATTAATATCTTGCCTTCCATAAGGAATGTAGTCACTCATTGCTTTAGCATATCGAGTAATTGAAAACCTTTTAGCCATTCTGTATTTATCTCAGAGCTATACTCAAACCCTTCTGTAACTGGGACTCCTTTTTCACTTAAAGCGTTACAGGCGTAATCCACAGAATGAGCATATTCAATAGTTGGTCTAATTACATAATGATCTGAAAACTCCAATACTAAATGTGAAGCTTCAGAAGAAAACATGGCTTCATGTAATTTTTCCCCTGGTCTAATCCCAACAATTTTAATTGGAACTCCCGGTGCAAGTGTTTCAGCTAAATCGGTAATTTTCATTGAAGGAATCTTAGGTACAAATATTTCTCCTCCTTGCATTCTTTCAAAGCTATTAAAAACTAAATCTACAGCTTGTTGGAGTGTAATCCAAAAGCGAGTCATACGTGGATCTGTAATAGGAATCTCTGGGGCTTTTTCTTGAATCAGTTTTTGAAAGAAAGGTACTACCGAGCCTCTTGAACCAACAACATTACCGTAGCGAACTACGGCAAACCGGGTTCTCATTGTCCCAACAATATTATTAGCTGCAACAAAAAGTTTGTCAGCAGCTAGCTTGGTTGCACCATAGAGATTAATTGGATTAACTGCTTTATCTGTTGAGAGGGCAATCACCTTTTCTACTTCTTGATCGAGGGCGATATCAATGACATTATTTGCCCCATGAATATTAGTTTTAATACATTCCATTGGGTTATACTCAGCAGCAGGAATATGCTTGAGCGCCGCAGCATGAATAACATAATCGACACCCCGCATTGCCAGACGTAGCCGATCGCGATCGCGCACATCTCCAATGAAATAGCGCATCACTGGTGCATTAAACTCCTGCGCCATTTCATACTGCTTCAGTTCATCCCGTGAATAAACTATGACTTTCTGAGGTTGATATCGGCTAAGAACCGTTTTTACAAATTGCTTGCCAAAGGAGCCTGTACCACCAGTAATTAAAATAGATTTGCCGTTAAACATCTTGTATTTATTTTTAATCTCAAAATTAATGATTTTCCAAAAATATTTAAGTGAAATTATTACTTAGATTTGGGCTGCTTATTTGGGGTGCGATCGCTATTTCCCTCTTGCTTCTTAATCTGCTCTAATACAACTTTGTAATCTTGCCGATCGGGGTGCAACTTGACCAGTTTCTCCAAAAGTGTCATCGCACCCTTGGTATCTTTTAAGTGCAACCGCACTATAGACAGTTTCTCTAAAGCAAGTTGGTTTTCTGGTTCCCGTTGTAAAATCAACTCGTAGCCCTGCGCCTGTTGCTGTAATCCTGACTCAACAGAAGGAGACGCAGTTACTGGCTTAGGTTGACTAGCTTGTTGAATTGCCGGAATTACTGCAAACACCGTAGAACCAACAAACGACACTAACGAAACTATTGTGACAATCTTTTGTCGCCGCTCAATCTGCTTTTTGCGGGAAATTAGGTATTCATCCCCCGAACCAGTCATACTTCACATACTTGCTGTGGTAAATACTGAGGTATTAGCAAGCCTCCCATTTGGAGGATACCCATCTGCTCAACAGAAACTAACATCTTGGCTAAAAATTTTTTACACAAACTTTAAAAGCTGACTCTGAAGACGAGGGAATTTTATGGTAAGCCCATGCTGTACAAACAATTTTGCTATGCGTAGTTTACCGCCGTAGGCATCGCTCCCATACTTCAAGCAAAAACCTCTCTTAAGCCTAAACAGAGCCAAACCTCCAGGACTTAATCTTTAGGCGGAAAATTAAAATTATATAAATATTTGCGATGATTCTGCCTAATGCCAGATGTTTGCGATATTCTAAATAACATTTAAATAAACAGAAACAGAGGACATTTCTACTAAACTGCAAATTTTCCTTGTCAGGCAAAAACTTTCAAACTAGCTCGTGTCATTGTGGTCTGTTCCAAAAGCAAACATATTTTTCACGATCCAAAGAAATAAAATTTTCCCAGTCGTCCTCAGTCTCACTACTTAGCGCAACTTCCAGAGGGACTAATTGTTTTGCTGGGTGTTTACAACAGATATCTTACAAAAGGTACTGTTGCACTCTAGTGCTTTAAGGGTAGAAGTTAAGGGGGAAAATAACATGGGGAAAGGTTAAAGAGAAAACAGAAGCATCCTTTATCTTTTAACCCTAGGACTGACGCAAATAATAGTCAAAACCCTGATTCTCTGGTAAGGGCAATTTATGAATTGCCCCTACTATATGTAGTTTTGCGTAAGTAATAAACCCTTACCCTAAACTTTTGTCTGGTTTCTGCAAAAAGTTTTAGGACTACTTGGTAGAATTGGAGTTTTGTGGTGGTAATTACCGTACAAAACCGAATTTACCAGTAATCTAGTAGAGTTTGTTATGGTATAGTTAAAAAGTTAAGACTAGCTTTACCAAAATTACACCACTCTACGACCCAGCAACAATTGCAGAATGGGAAGCAGTTTTAATTAAGTATTTACCCACAAAATCTGAATTCAATCGAGGTTATGACTCAGCAAGTGATTCACCCGATGGTGAAATTGCAGCGCAACGTGCAATCACTCATAGAATCGAATATTATCAAGCCAAGTGATAGCATCTGGAAAATTGCTTTGCTTTATGGTAATGAATGGCAGCACTGGAAACAGGAACTCCTAGACTTTGGCTTTAGTATGCAAGACCCAGTTAGTGAACTGCTAGCTGTAGAAACTTGGGATGAAGAATAGGGAATAGGGGGTAGTAATTTTTAATATTCACCACTCCCATTACCCCTTATCCTCAGAGGATACCCAACCTTCCCGATTCCCCATTTCTACGCCCTAAACTTTACAAGCAGCTAAGGCCGCAGCTAATTCCTTTGCAGTTTGGTAGCGATCGCGTGGCAACGGTTCTGTAACGCGATCAATTACATCTCTTAATTGGGAACTGATGGTGGGAACTTTTGCCACATCAAACCTGAAGTTGCGCCCCTTTTGGCGGTAATACTTAAACGGGTTTTCGCCTGTGAGCAGAAAAATCAGCGTTGGGCCAATTGCATACAAATCAGATTGAGTCAAAGGTTGTCCTCGTTCTTGTTCAGGAGCGCAATAACCTTCTGCACCAATCCGGGTACCGGGTGCTGTGCCAATTTCCTTAACTGCGCCAAAATCCAGTACTACTATGCGATTTTGTGAACTTCGCACCATTAAGTTGGCGGGTTTAATATCGCGGTGAATTAGTGGAGGTTCTTGGCTATGAAGATATTCTAAGATATCGCAGGTTTGGATCATCCAAGCGATCGCTTGGCTTGGCGTAACTGGCCCAGTTGTATAGACGCGTTTCTCTAAATCTTGTCCGTGGATTAGTTCCATTGCCAAGTATTTTTTTCCGCCTTCGACAAAGAAGTCATAATACTTGGGAATTCCCGGATGGTTAAGGGATTTGAGAGTATGCGCCTCCCGCTCAAATAATTCTTGAGCTTTGGCAATTTTTGCCATATCAGCATTCATTTGCTTCAACACCAGCAGTTGTGGGATACTCTCAATCTGACCAGCCCCATCCCAAGCGAGATAAGTAGTCCCCATACCTCCTTGTCCGAGAGTTCGCAACACTTGATAATGGCGAATTTTCTGTTGCACTGAGAGAGGTTGACCGCAGTGGATGCAAAACAGATTATTTGGGGAGTTCCCTTCATGCGTACAAGTGTATTGTCCTTGGGCTGAATAGACGGTTGCAACGGCGTTTTCTTCTGTTCCTTGTATTTGTTGTAGCGATCGCAAACCAGTTTCCAGTACTGTTACCTCCTGAATTTGGAATTGCAGTATTGGGCCTCCTTGTGCTAGTTGCAAAAGGGAATTATCTGGTAACGGACTTTGAATCACAAGGACACCGTTGAGGAAAGTCCCATTTGTACCCTGACTAATCAGCCGCCAACCACTACCATTGTCGCCAGAATCAACGTGTCTCAGTTCTAAATGATGCCGCGAAACTAAACTATCAGTTAAAACAACGTGATTATCTGTTGCTCGACCAATCCGAATTATGGAAGAGTTCTCAAAGCACCACTGCTGGAGGGGCGTTTTCTGTTGCGGTTCTAAGAGAGTCAGACTAACCACAATACAACCTACAAGGTAAAAGGATTAGGGAGTGGGCATTGAGAATGGGGCATTGGGCATTAGGAGTGCTGAGTACTGAGTGCTGAGTTAAGAGTTTTGTTTGTCTTCCTTGTCTCTCTCATCTTCCCTGCTCCATGCGCCATTCCCAATACCAATTGATTTTTAACTTTCCAAATTTGGGCGTACTTTTGCCCGAATTAGTATACCAGTAATGTTGTCGTGACCATTGTATTGGTTTCCTAAATCAATTAATTTTGTAACACCTTGTTCTAAGTTAGCGCCCGAACTAAGTAAGGGTTCTAAATGAGTCTGCCAATGGGTTTCTAGTAAATCATTATCTGATAGACCGTCCGATGCCAAAAGCAGAAGAGTATCTTCATTAATCTCAAAAAAGCCTACATCAGGATTAATCGAATTTTCATCACGAGGCCCCAAAGCTTGGGTTAGTTGGTAGGCATCCGGGCGGGCGTAAGCTATGCTTGCTTCCACTCCTCTGGTAATTTCTCGTTGCCCAACTTCATGATCTACTGTGACTTGTTCTAGTCCCCGCTTACGCGTCAAGCGATAGAGACGGCTATCTCCCACATGTGCAACTGCTGCTTGAGTATCTTGAATTAAGAGCATTACCAGAGTTGTACCCATACGCCCTACTCCAGAACGGGCATCTTGTTGATTGAGCTTATAAATCGCCTCATTAGCTAAATACACTGCCTCACGAATGCTATCTTCTGTTGGCAGTTGATTGGCGATCCAGTGTTCTTGAAAGTATTGCCGTAGGGTGTTGACTGCTAACTCACTGGCTATTTCACCGCCAGCGTGTCCACCCATCCCATCGCAGAGAATATACAAACCATGCCCTTCCAGAATTCGACTTTTAGGGAACTCCAACTTTTGGATTTTGGTTTCAATACCAAAGTAGTCTTCATTGTGATGACGTTGACGACCTACATCTGTGCGTCCTGCGTCTTCCAAGCTACTTAACTGCATCGCCAGCACAACAGTTGGCATATCATCTTTGCTAATGATATCGATATCTTCTAGTTCGTCTGATTGCGGCATAGTGGGTACAGTAGTATTGTTCTCCTTTATTGGGGGCATTGCACTTCCTAGCGTTTCCAGTTCAATAGAGATTTCCTCCAAACGCGATCGCAATTGGGCAATGGTGTGAATCTTACCTACATCTAAATCTCCCAACATCTGGACTACAGAGCCAAATTGAGTGCGTTGAGACTGCCTAAATAGTGCTTGCCAAACTCGCCCTAAAGCTTGAATGGTTAACGGCTCCTCTGGAATAGCAGATGTTTGGGCTTCGGCATCTTCTGGAGACTCGCTGACAGACAGAGAACTTGATGATTCCACATACAATCTTTGTAGCGCCAGCGTTTGGTCTTCATCCAATCGCAAATTTGATAAATCTAAAAGGCTTTGACGACAATTTACTGGTTCCAACAATGCCCAAAGTTGGGTCATTTGATAACACCAGTGCAAAATTTTTAACGAACTTGTTGTCTCTTCTTGCCATAAGTCAACTAAAGGCTGCCAATTTGAGCGGTCTTCAATTATTACTACCTGCATATCCCCCTGCTGCCATCCATCGTGAATCAGTGGTATCTCGCGCCCACTTTGTGAGAGTAAGGCAATATAAGGTTTCGCAAGGTGAGGAATTTCACTTGCATCTACTGATGGCGTTGGTAAATCTGATTGCTGACTTGCTAGTATTGCCTCAATTAGTGATATTTGATACGGCTGGCAGTCTAGAACTCTCACACCTGTAACAGTAATGGTGGCAGTTTCCGTTTGGGTAGGTAGCGGATCTAACACTTGATAGCGCTCTTGGGAGTCTAAATAAGAGCCTAATGCAATCTGAGAACTAAGGGATTGAGGAGATGATGAGGATATTGCTTCTTCATCTTCCTCTAATCCCACATCTTCCTCATCTGTCTCTACTCCCAAAGCTTCCCCAATCGTTTCTTTAGCAATAATTGCCCAAAACACTGTTCCACATTCCGTGCCACAGTTATGACAAAGTAGTGCATTTACAGGTACATCTTCGGCGCTGCATTTAGGACAAACTTTGTGGGTCAGGGATGTGCCACAGCTTTGACAGAATTTATTGCTTTTGGGGTTTTCAAATTTACACTGAGGGCAAATCAGCATAGTGGAAGTTCCTTTATTCGCGCTCCAAGGTGCTTCTAGCCACTAAGATCAAAGGTGCCACAATTGGCTGTCCCTGACTAAAGTAGACCTACAAGAGATTGTAGTTTATCAATGAATTTTGGTGGCAGTATTAATTGTGACGCATATTAGATAAATATTTAATATATTGGCAACTAATTGCTGATGAATGGGATAGGAGGCAGGGGGCAGGGGAGATGGGGGAGACAAGGGGACAAGGGGACAAGGAGATAAATAAAACTCCTAACTCAGCACTCCTAATGCCCAATGTCAAGAGTTTGGCAATTCCGGGGGTTCTGCGTTAAACCATTTTTGATAAATTCGCTTGTAAATACCATTGGATAATAAAGTCTCTATACCTTTGTTTATTGCATCTAGATGGGGGGAGTCTTTAGGTGTAGCAATCCCGTAGTATTCTTCAGTCAGGAGATCGGCAACAACTCTGATGCCTTTGAGGTTGCCATTTTTAATCGCATACAAAGTTGCAAAAGCATCGCTAACCACAGCATCAACGTTGCCGTTGAGTAAGTCTTGGAAAAATTCTGGCCCAGAATTAAAAGTACTAATTTTGGCATTGGGGATGGTTTTGGCAAAATCTGCCCCAGTCGAGCCAATTTGTACAGCGATTTTTTTACCTTTGAGACTGTTGAAGTCTCTAATATTTTGGTTATCTTCGCGGACAGCGATCGCTAGTCCGGCTTTAAAATAAGGTCGTGAAAAAGCAATTGTTTTCAAGCGTTCGGCGGTAATGGTGATTCCGCTAATTGCCGCATCAACTCTTTTAGCTTGCAAAGTCGAGATCATGCCATCAAAAGGTAGCCTTTCAAACTGGACTGCAAAACCTGCTACTTTAGCGATCGCATTCATCAAATCAATATCAAAACCTTCCAAGTCTCCGCTAGCCTTTTGAATTTCAAAAGGGACAAAGGTAGGATCTGTCGCTACCCTAAGAGGTATAGCATCTGAGTTATTAGTAGGATATAAATTTTTACAGGCAATAATCAGTAGCAGACAGCCTAAGCTTAAAATTAGCTGCTGCCACTTGAGGTTAAATAATTTCACTGTAGTAATTCCGTTCTATCAGTCCAAATTCAGGATAGTTATCATGATGTTATAAGAAAGAATACATCCGTCAGCAGCTACAATCCACCATGAATGCTGGGCGACTAACGACAGTTTCAGATCCCCACTCTCGTTAAAAGTTGAGATTAGAGGAAGCTTCCAATCTCGATTTTCGCCAATTACCTTCTTGTGTGTTCTGTACTCTGACTTCCAATTTTTAACTACTTATGGTTTCTACAACCCCTGCTTACCAAATTACTGATTTGTTCGCCGAACGCGCAAAGAACCTTGCACCACCAACTTACGGTACAGAGTTAAGCAAAATCGTCACCGTCAGCTTTGCCTACGGTCTAGCCGATCCAATTCTCTTTCCTCACACTGACTTGGCTGCTGCAAGTGCTGTTGTGCTGGCAGAAGAGGCTCCGATCGCTCTCAATTATGGCCCGCCTTCTGCTCAACTGTATGAGCAAATTATCCTCCGCTTGCAGGCGAAGGGAATTGCTGCCGATCGCGATCGCCTGATTATTGGCTACGGTTCTGGTCAGATTCTCGGCTTGCTACCAGATGTGTTTGTGGAGCCTGGTGATGTAGTAATTGTGGAAGGGCCAACCTTCTTGGGAGTAGTTACCAGATTTGTCTACGCTGGCGCACGTATAATTACCATTCCTGTGGATGAGTTGGGAATGAATGTAGATGCGCTAGAAGTGACATTGAACGATTTAAAAAAACAGGGCATCCGACCCCGATTTATTTATACTATTCCCACCTTTCATAATCCTACAGGTACTACTATGCCGTTATTTCGCCGCCAAAAACTGGTAGCATTAGCGGCTGAGTATGGCGTTCTAATCGTGGAAGACGATGCTTATAGCGATTTGCGCTTTCGAGGAGAAACTATGCCCACCCTGGCAACTCTCGACCAAGAAGGGTGGGTATTATATGTGAGTACCTTCTCGAAAATTATTGCGCCTGGTATCCGGCTAGGCTGGGCTTGCGGCGATCCAGCGATTATTGAGCGACTGGCGATGTTCAAAAGTGAGGGGCCTGTGGGGCCATTTGTCAGCCATGTGGTCGCTCGCTATTGTGCTACAGGGAAACTAGAGAATCACATTCAAGAGCTAATTGCCTGCTATAAACATAAGTGCAATTTGTTATTAGAAGCGATCGCTCAAGAGTTTCCCAGTGATGTAGTTGCTCTGCGTCCCGATGGAGGCTTCTTCGTTTGGTGTAAATTGCCACCAGATATCAGCGCTAAAGCACTTCTGATAGCTGCCAGTGAACATGGCATCAGTTTTCTGCCAGGGACTCGCTGCTACGCCAATGGACAAGGGGATGATGCCATTAGGTTAGCTTTTAGCTTTCAGCCAACACAGAAGATTGTTGAGGGAATCGCTACATTAGGAGCGGTATTGCACGGATTGAGGTAATTCGTAATCACGCTCTCTATTGAGATGCTCTTGCTAGCTTCCTTCTCCCAAAAATCGAGATTTGGGACTTGTTAAATATCAACCCAAATCTCAACCACAAGAGATTATGGACTTATCTCCACACCCCACTTGACATTTTAGCGTTTAACCCTTACCCTTTTCCCCAGACCCGATTCCGAGTTAAAAATGCTTAACCGAGCAGTATTGGGGTAACTATTACTTGCCCCATTTGCTTACCCTGAAGATTTGGTAGTATCAGTTTACCCATTTCAGCAAACCCCTGAAAACAAAATATTTTTGAGAGATGCCTTAAAAAACAAAGACGCAAAAACGCCTCTGCGCCTCTGCGTCTCTGCATGAGATATTCTCTATCTACACCATCTCTGATGATGGCTGCATCATCTGTTGTGGCTGCGGCTGGAACATAAACAACGAGTACACAACATCTCGACGGATGTTGACCATCATATCTAAGAAGAGTTCGTAACCCTCGCTCTTATACTCAATTAGCGGGTCTTTTTGACCGTAACCGCGTAATCCCACTGATTCGCGTAAGGCATCCATTTGTTGCAGGTGTTCCCGCCACAGGGTATCAATGCGTTGCAAAATAAAGAAGCGTTCAGCTTGGCGCATCAGTCCGGGTTGAACTTGGTCAATTTGCGCTTCTTTGAGATCGTAAGCAATTCGCACCTGTTCATGGAGGAAGGCTTTAATCTCGCCGACTGTCATATCTTCTAATTGATTTGGCTGCAAGTCTGCTAGCAGATAGACGAATTCTTTGACTTTCTCAACCAACTTTTCTAACTCCCACTCTTCCGAGGGTAAGTCTATGTTGATGTAGTAATCAACGATGTCATCCATCGTTTTTTCAGCGTACTTGATTACCTGTTCTTTCAAATCTTGACCTTCTAACACCCGGCGGCGTTCAGCGTAAATAGCACGACGTTGATTGTTCATCACCTCGTCATACTCAAATACCTGCTTACGGATGTCATAGTAGTAGGTTTCGACTTTTTTCTGTGCGCCTTCCAAACTGCGGGTAAGCATCCCAGATTCGATGGGCATATCTTCTTCCACTTGGAAAGCATTCATTAACCCAGCAACGCGATCGCCACCAAAAATCCGCAGTAGGTTATCCTCTAAGCTGAGGAAGAATCTCGTGGTTCCAGGGTCGCCTTGTCTACCTGCACGTCCCCGCAACTGGTTATCAATCCGCCGGGATTCGTGGCGTTCTGTACCAATTACGTGCAAACCGCCAATTCCCACGACCTCATCATGTTCGCGGGTAGTAAATTGTTCGTATTCCTGTTTAACGCGGTTATAAGCTTCCCGCAATTTCAGAATCACAGGGTCGTCAATGGGAGCTTTTTCGGCAGCCACAGCCACCTTGTCTTCAGCTTCGAGTTCCGGTAAACTGCGATCGCCATACTCTCGGACTGCAATTTCTACTGCATCTTTAAGTAGTTTCTCTGTTTCTTTTGTTAACTGGGTGGGGAAAATTTCTGGTGAAGCCCGCCAAGTTTTGACTTTTTTGCCAGGGACAAAGCCTTGACCGCCACCATGTCCTGTAGGCAATCCGGCTGGTCTTTGAACGCCAAAGCTATCTTCATCTTCTGGCATGACGATGCGGGGCATGAAGTATTCCCGCAGCTTCAAACGTGCCATGTATTCGGAGTTACCACCCAAAATGATGTCTGTACCTCTACCAGCCATGTTAGTAGCGATAGTAACAGCACCTTTTCGTCCAGCTTGGGCGACGATTTCCGCTTCCCGCTCGACGTTCTCCGGTCTGGCGTTGAGTAATTCGTGAGGAATCTCTAGCTGCTTCAGCAATCGGCTGAGAAGTTCGGATTTTTCTACACTCGTGGTTCCCACTAATACAGGTCTGCCGAGTTCGTGCATTTCCGCACATTCTTTGGCGATCGCACCCCACTTACCTGGTTCTGTCTTAAAGACCATATCAGATAAGTCTTCGCGTCTGCGATCGCGGTTGGTAGGAATTACCGCAACTTCCAGTTTGTAAATTTTTTCAAATTCTGGTTCTTCCGTTTTTGCTGTTCCGGTCATTCCGCCGAGTTTTGGATACAGCAAGAAAAGATTTTGATAAGTAATTGTCGCTAGAGTTTGAGTTTCTGGCTGAATCTCTTCGTGTTCTTTAGCTTCAATAGCCTGGTGTAGACCATCACTCCAACGCCGTCCAGGTAGCACCCGACCAGTAAATTCATCTACAATTACCACTTCCCCATTGCGGACGATGTAATTTACATCCTTGAGAAAAAGTTCTTTAGCTTTAATCGCATTGAAAACGAAGTGTGCCCAAGGATCTTCTGGGTCAAATAAATCTGTGACTCCCAAAAGATTTTCGGCTTCTGCAAAGCCTTCATCTGTCAATAGCACGTTACGAGCTTTTTCATCTACATCATAATGCTCGTCTTTTTTGAGTGTGGATGCTATTTCAGCAGCTTGTAGATACTTTTCTGTAGGTCTTTCCACCTGCCCAGAAATAATCAGAGGTGTCCGCGCTTCATCAACTAAAATCGAGTCTACCTCGTCAATTACGCAATAATTGAACGGGCGTTGTACCACATCTGCCATTGATGTCGCCATGTTATCCCGCAGGTAGTCAAAGCCGACTTCGCTGTTGGTGACATAAGTGATATCGCAATCGTAGTTTTTCTGGCGTTCAGTGGGAGTCATACTTGACTGGATTAGCCCCACACTCAGCCCCAAGAACCGATGCACCTGTCCCATCCATTCAGCATCCCGACGAGCCAGGTAATCGTTCACGGTGATGACGTGTACACCTTTCCCAGTCAGGGCATTTAAATAACTTGGTAAGGTTGCTACGAGCGTTTTACCCTCACCAGTTTTCATTTCGGCAATTTGCCCTACGTGCAAAATGATACCGCCAAGGAGTTGGACATCAAAGTGCCGCAAGCCTAACACTCGCCGTCCTGCTTCCCGAACAACGGCGTAAGCTTCTGGCAAAAGGTCATCCAGGGCTTCACCTTTGGCGAGTCGTTGTTTAAATTCGACAGTTTTACCTTTTAGCTCCTCATCGGAAAGAACCTTAATTTCTTCCTCTAAAAGGTTAATTTCAGTAACAGAAGGTTGGTATTTTTTAAGCTTACGAGCGTTGGGGTCGCCCAACAAAAGTTTTAGCATGGCAGATTATAGAACTGAATCAAGGGGGATGGGGATTAAAGGTTCGGCATTGATTATAAACATTTAACCCAACCCAACCGTCTTGGTTGTGGATGGGTGTCAAATGAGAATTACCTCAAAAACAGGAGAAAAACTAGCCAATCATTTAGTAAACTGATTGGTTTTAACTCTTATCTTATATTTAGTCTTTCTTCATAGTATCATTTTGCCCCCAGATGGGGCCAGAGAGGGAGTGGGGGAAGTGTGGGAGGTGTGGGAGGATGAGGAAGAAGTCTTACCCCCCACACTCCTCTGCCTACGGTATTGTGAGAAATCCGGGCTAACTCCTGTAGAGACGCGATTAATCGTGTCTCTACTCCTCATTTCCATTCTGCTGACAGGCGGCGAAAATTGTAGTCGCTAGCGCTAGGATGACAGCTGACACAGCTGCCAAGCTGGACTGGACGTGGTAACTTCACTCCTGGATGTAAAGCTTTGAAATAACGTGAGTTACTGAGGCGATAGGGTGTTTCTTCGTCGTCTCGCTGCACACGCGAGAAAGTTGAAAGATATTTCCACACCAAAATACGTGGCGGATCGACTAAAGGCTTTAGTTGTGCGCCGTAGTGCTGCGAGTCTTGCAGGAGATTTTTCCAAGTTTGGGTGGGTAAAACGGCTGGTGGTAAGGCAATGTGGCAGGTGGAACAGTTTTCCAAATACAGCTCTTGCCCCAATTGGTACTGTGCAGGTACTACGTCAACAGTGCCAATTTCGACGGGGGGAGTCGCGCTGTGGGCGTTAGTTGCCAAGGCTAGAAGCCAACCCATAGCTAGGCTCCACGTGACAATTACCAGAAGTAAACCGAAAAATTGGCGTTTGAACTCGCGTTCGGCACTTTGATTTAGCGTTTTGCGTTGGCGTAGCCCGCCGTAGGCATCGCTTCGGGCGGAGCGTAGGTCATCGCGGGTTTTGCGCTTAACAAAAATTGACATTCCTCACATTCCCAGATATTTAAAAGTGGCGCTTGTGCTAATCATAGGACTTACGCTGTATTGGTAGTGTTTCGGATTTTGTGTAAGTAGTTTTATAATAGTAAGCCGGTCTGCGTCTATATATCTCTAAGATTGATCGCAGTTGCACACCATTGACTAGGTAACAAAAAATATCTTGGTAGTTTTAATCTGACTCACTAGAAAAATCAGCCACAATATCTCGGATTTCATTTGCACCAATATCTTCTCGGTCAGACTTGGAATAAATCGTTAATAGCAAAATACTTGTAGTTGACTCAACTTGATAAATTAATCGGTATCCAGCACTCTTACCTTTTTGGATACTACTGTTGTGAACTCTCACTTTGTAAACAATATACTCCTCACCGATACCCGCAATGCGATGACCGACAATATTTCCTTGCTGTAATTGCTCGATAATTGGTTGAACATCAGCGCGAATATTGCGAAATCTCTTTGATAGATAGTCTGTAAAGTTCCTGCTCAAACTCATCGGAAAATCGAATTGAAACCGTATTATCACTCTGCATCAATCCTGTCCCATAGCTCACTAAGTGGTCTAGTTTGCCCCGCTTTTGCTTGCTGCAAGGCTCTTCTCAAGCTGGCTTTAATCTCCTCAACGGGTGTATCGTCAGGATCAACCTCTTCTGCCTCTGCCTGTTCTGGAACCAACACAATTACTCGAACCTGATGAGGATAAGCGGTTCCCTGAATCGGCTCATCTAAAACTAGGTTTCCCTGAGAGTCAATCCTGCCGATAACTTCGATCGCTTTCATTTGTTTTTATCTTATTATTTTGTAGGAGATCCTAACATTTGAAATCCAAGCAAGAGAAGGGAATTTAAGTCTATCCCTTCCTTTAATACAGGATTGCATTGGATTTCAGATTCTGTTAGTAGCATTTCCAGAGAAAGCAATTAGACCAAAATAGAAACAACCGTTATCTACCTTTTTGACTTTAAGGAATAGAAACCGATCGCAATAACCGCTCAACAACAGTTCTAGCGTTGCGTCCTCCTCTAGGAATAAGGCGATGGCAAAGAACGTGAGGAACAAGAAACTTCACATCATCGGGAATGGCATAATCACGCCCTAATAGAAAAGCAAGCGCTTGGGCAGCACGTTGTAATGCTAATGTGCCACGCGGACTGACACCAAGAGCGATTTCTTCATCTTGGCGTGTTGCCCGTACCAGTTCGAGGATGTACTGTTGTAAAGAAGTTGTTACTTTTACTTGAGAGCAGATGTAACGCAATTCCTGTACTTCTGCCAAGGTAATACAAGGCTGCAAATCAGCAACCTTCACACCATTTTGGAGATTTTGCAGCATCAGGAGTTCTTCTGCCTCCGAAGGATAGCCCAAACTTAGCGACAACATGAACCGATCCATTTGCGCTTCCGGCAAGGGAAAAGTACCTTGATACTCGATCGGGTTTTGAGTAGCGATGACAAAAAAGGGTTGGGGAACTGGACGAGAGACACCATCAACTGTTACCTGATGTTCTTCCATAACTTCCAGCAAAGCTGACTGAGTGCGGGGTGTAGCGCGGTTAATTTCGTCAGCTAAAAGAATATTGGTAAAGACTGGCCCAGTCAGAAAAGTAAATTCGCCACTTTTTGGGTTCCAGATGTTAGTGCCAGTAATATCAGTTGGCAGTAAATCGGGGGTACATTGTAGGCGTTGAAACTTACCATCCAATGAACGAGCTAGAGATTTAGCGAGCAGGGTTTTACCAACACCAGGAACATCTTCTAGCAGGGCATGACCACCACCGAGGAAGGCTACTAGCACTAAGCGTATTGCCTCAGCTTTGCCAACAATGGTAAGAGCCAGATTTTGTGTTAAAGCGTCAATTTTTTCTCTCATGGAGCGGGGGGAATGGGGAATGGGGAATGGGGAATGGGGAATGGGGATTAGGAATTTCTTTCCCTTTGCCTTTTCAGCCCATCCCCGATGCCCTATCTATTGTTCCCACTCAGCACTCAAAACTTCTTTAGCAACAACAGAGTCAAGTTGAATTTGTGTTTTTAAGGCTTCTAGAGAAGGAAATTTTTGTTCAGGGCGCAAAAATTTAACTAATTCCACAGCCAGTTTTTTGCCATACAAATCACCAGACCAATTGAATAAATGTACTTCCGCAGATGAATAAGTACCATTTACAGTTGGGCGGTTGCCGATGTTCATTACGCCCAAGCTCTTACTAGAAGAAGCATCTGAGGTTTCACTAAGAGTAAAAACGCGGACGGCGTAAACTCCCTGGCGGGGCAAAAACTTTTCTTTTGGTAGTTGGAGATTGGCGGTGGGAAAGCCAATTGTTCTACCCAATTGTTGACCTTGAACCACAACACCAAAGAGAGTATAGGGGCGACCTAGTAGTAAATTTGCGTTTTCGATGTCGCCTTGCTCAAGGGTTTGGCGGATCAATGAAGTGCTAATGCGGGCATCTTGAGTTGGATTAGTACTAACGCAACTGCTTTGGGTGGGCGAGTCACCTGTATAAGTTTGTAAGGGAACGATGGTAACGGGGATATTATGTTTGGCGGCGATTAATTGCAAATCTTTAGCAGTGCCACTGCGCTTTTCGCCAAAACAAAAATCCTGCCCGATGCTAATTCGCTGGCATTGCAGTTGCTGGACGAGAATTTTCTGGACGAATTCTTCGGGGGTCAAAGCAGATAATTCTTTGTCAAAGGGTAGTAATACTAGTTGTTCTACCCCAAGCGATCGCAATTGTTGGACTTTTTCATCCAGTGGCGTTAATAAAGTCCGGGGTTGCCCCGTAAAATACTCCTGTGGATGGGGGTCAAAGGTGACAACTGTTGAGTAGGTATATTCTTGATTTTCCTTTGACTGGAGACTACTGGCTACTGACAAGCGATCGCCAGGGTGCAAGACTGGTTGAATTACCCTTTGATGACCAAGATGAACACCATCAAACTTGCCAAGGGCAACAGCAGTCGGCGTTAGCAGCCCTTCGCTCGAAGAAGCAACCCACACAGAACACCCATTTTGAGACAAATTTAGCACGTGGATTCTGAGATTTTAGGTTTATTTTAGCTATCAGCAGGAAGCTACCTTATGGTAAACAGCCGACAGTAGGGCAGCTTTTCTAGTACCAACTTGTCATTTGTCTTTTGTAAATAACCAATGGCTAATAACCAATACTTCTCTACGAGAGGCTCCACCAATGGCTTTTCTACGAGACGCACTCGCGTTCGCGGTAGTTGAGCGCAGTCGAAACTCAGTACAAGTGACCAATGATCAATGACTAATGACCAATGACTGCTGAAAGCTTCTGATCACCAATCTAATCTAAAATCTCCAATTCCTGCGATCGCAATCTTTAGGTAGAAAACTTACTAATAGGAAAAGATTCTGATAAGGCTACTGAGGTAGGAATCTGAAGTACCATTCCTTCCCGTGCCATAATAGCACCGGGAAATTTCTCAGAGGCTTGTTGCCCTACACAATCCAAAAAGTCATCATTGTGGGCGGGGTCGTGGTGGTAAATTACCAAAGTTTTGACGTTAGCAGCTTGTGCCACTTTCACTGCTTCTTGCCAGGTAGAATGTCCCCAGCCAATTTTTGGGGTTTTTGGGGAGTGGTATTCTTCATCTGTGTAGGTGGAATCGTAGATCAGAATATCAGCATTACGAGCTAGCCACAGCACATTGTCATCAAGTCGGTCAGGAAAATGTTCGGTATCGGTAATATAAGCAGCAGCACCACCATGCCAGTTTACACGGTATCCTACGGCTTCTCCTGGATGGTTTAAAGGTGCTGTTTCTACGGTAACGTCATCGATGTGGATTGGTTGCCCCGGTCGAATGTCGTAGAACTTTAAATTGGCTTGCATAATCTGCAAGGGTACGGGAAAGTTCGGGTGTAACATTTGATCGTTAAGGCGCTGCTCTATGGTCGAGCCATCAGGTGCGATCGCGCCGTAGATATGAAAGTCATTCCCCTTGACAAATCCTGGGGTAAAGAAGGGAAAACCCTGCATATGATCCCAGTGAGAGTGAGTAAAAAATATGTGACCTTCTAACGGCATTTGGCGCAACCAAGATTGCCCTAAAACATGTAGTCCCGTACCAGCATCGAAAACTAAGCGTTTATCGCCCGCTTGCATTGATATGCAAGGGGTATTACCGCCGTAGCGAACGGTGTGTGGCCCTGGGCTGGGGATGCTGCCGCGAACGCCCCAAAATTGTACGGTAAATTGGTTCTCTATCCTAGACATGGGTGTTGCTTGCTGGACTGAGCGGGCGATAATTGGAAAAATTACTACTTAAATTGTCTAAGTTTATGCTGTCTCACCGATTGTATTAGAGGGAAGATTTCTTGGTAAAACAGCATACCCTGTTTCTGGCTGATTGTGTAAATGTGGATGAAATACTGGCAGGGAGAATTTTCTAGCTTTTGGGGTGAATGTGTATCGGTTATTTCAAGAGTGCCCCTACGTTATAGCCTACATTTTTCTCTGATGCATTTAAATAACTCCAGTTTTGTCCTGATAAATCAAATGATTCAGGGAAAATTGAATTCCCAATCAGACAATTTCTCTAGTCCAGTTGCGTAAGTTAGATTGTATTGTAACGGGGTTATACTGATGTAGTTTTTACGTACAACTTGCACGTCTGTTGGTACATTTTGAGGCAGATTTAATCCAGTTGGAGGTTCCACCTCCTCAACTACTTCTCCGGTCAACCAATAGTACGTTTTTCCACGAGGATCAACTCGTTTATCAAACACATCAATGTAACGCCGTACTCCTTGACGGGTAAGTGTCACTCCAGCAATTTCTTCCCACTTCACAGCAGGAATATTAACGTTGAGCAACATTAAATCTGGTAGAGGTTTTTGGGCTAACTGGTCTACGAGAACTTTGGCAAACTTAGCAGCAGGTTGAAAGTCTTTAGATGTATGACTAATAAGACTTAGGGCTACGCTGGGAATACCTTCAATTAGACCTTCCATTGCCGCCGAAACGGTGCCAGAATATAAGATTTCAGTTCCTAAATTTGCACCTTGATTAATGCCAGAGAGAACTAAATCGGGAGGAGTATCTAGCAAAGCCCACAACGCCAATTTGACGCAATCTGAAGGCGTACCATCGCAAGCCCAAGCTTTGATAGCAGGATGAAAAATCCCTTCAACAATTTCGGCACGAATGGGTTGTTGGAGAGTTAATCCGTGTCCAGTTGCCGATCGCTCTCGATCTGGGCAAACCACACTAACATCATGACCTGCTTCTGCCAAGTAGTTGGCTAGGGTACGAATCCCCAAAGCAGAAACGCCGTCGTCGTTGCTAATTAGTAATTTCATAGTCATTAGTCATTGATCATTTGTACTGAGTTTCGACTGCGCGGGAATCGAGCGACTTGCACTGAGCGGCGTCGAAGTGAGTCGAGATTCAACTACCCCGCGTAGTCGTAAAGCTTGCGGCATTAGCTACGCTTAGGGCGCAGCCTCTCGTAGAGAAATATGGGTCATTGGTCATTAGTTATTAGTTATTTGTAATTAGCGATTTGTCAATGTCTGAAGTCACAAGCACCAAAAAAACATTTAGACTCACCAGTACATTGTGGCGGAAGTTTGCCCTTTGCCTGTAAGTTTATTTATCGACCGCTTCACAGCTTTTGACTATAGACTAATGACTAATGACCAATGACTAATAACTAATGACTAGCAATTTAGAAGCTCAACTTTTAGCACTGCGGCAAGAAGGAGAAAAAGCGATCGCAGCCGCTGACACCTTAGAACGTCTGGAAGAACTCAGAGTTAATTATCTGGGTAAAAAAGGGGAACTGGGGGCACTGTTGCGAAGTATGGGGCAAATGAGTGCAGAGGAACGGCCAAAAATTGGAGCGATCGCCAATACAGTCAAAGAATCCCTGCAAACTAGTCTAGACCAGCAACGCGTCGCCCTCGAAGCGGCTCAAATTCAGGTACAGCTAGAGGCGGAAACTCTGGATGTTACTATGCCGGGAATTTACAGCCCCCAAGGTCGCATTCATCCCCTCAATGGTATTATCGATCGGGCGCTGGATATCTTTGTTGGTATGGGCTACACCGTGGCTCAAGGGCCAGAGATGGAAACAGATTATTATAATTTCGAGGCTCTCAACACCCCGCCAGATCACCCCGCCCGTGATATGCAGGATACCTTCTACCTGCCAGATGGGAATCTCCTCCGCACTCATACCTCGTCAGTGCAAATTCGTTACATGGAAAGAGAAGAACCACCAATTAGGGTTGTGGCTCCAGGGCGAGTTTATCGACGAGATAATGTAGACGCAACTCACTCAGCAGTTTTCCATCAAATCGAACTTTTAGCCATTGATGAGGGACTAACTTTTACAGACCTCAAAGGCACAATTAAAGTATTTTTACAAGCAATATTTGGCGATTTACCTATTCGCTTCCGCGCCAGTTATTTCCCCTTTACTGAACCATCTGCTGAAGTAGATTTGCAGTGGAATGGACGCTGGCTAGAGGTGATGGGCTGCGGTATGGTCGATCCAAATGTACTTAAGTCTGTAGGTTATGACCCAGAAGTTTATACAGGATTTGCTGCCGGTTTTGGTGTAGAACGCTTTGCAATGGTGTTACATCAAATCGATGATATTCGTCGCTTGTATGCTAGTGATTTGCGGTTTTTGCAGCAATTTTAGGGAAGCGATCGCTTTAAATAATCAGGCGTTAAATCTCTTACAAAAGTCAATTGGATGAAAATATAACCACAGATAAATACTTATAAATTATCTGTGGTTTTAAATAATAAATCGGGATTGATGAATTTGGTAAACTATCAATACGTAACTTCTGTTGACGTGATATGACTGCAATTACTGCCAAACATCTAACACTTGAAGAATATTTGAAGTATGACGATCGCACGGATAGCCAGTATGAACTGGTGGCAGGTGAGTTAGTTGCTATGCCACCCGAAAGCCCAAAAAATGTCCAGATATCTCTATTTTTACTGGTAAATTTCCTCAAGTTCGTCCCAGTCAATCGGTTAAGTAACAAAGTTGAAATTGTTGTTGCTGGTTCTCGTGCGACAACTCGCATTCCTGACTTAGTTGTGCTGACGGATGAACTTGCAACAGCCTTTGAAGGTGCAACGCGATCCACAATTACCCTGGATATGCCACCTCCAGCATTAGTTGTCGAGGTTGTTTCTCCTGGCAAAGCTAACGAAGATCGGGACTATCGCTACAAACGTTCCGAGTATGCCGCAAGGGGAATTGCTGAATATTGGATTGTTGATCCACAAATAAATGCAGTTACCGTGCTGATATTAGTTGACGGGTTTTATGAAGAAACCAGATTTATAGGAAATAGTGCGATCGCTTCTACTATTTTCCCAGAATTTCAGCTAACCGCACAGCAAGTACTTAACGCTGGAGAACTGTGAATATCTCAAATAGGCAGAAAACCAACCTCCCAGAGTAAAATGTAGTCAATAATTCCTATCCAAAATTCATGCCATGAACCGATGGCCTTTTTACCGCAGGATGCAATAATCGCAGAAGAAAAGCTAACCAAGTATCTGCTTGTGCCGTTGCCAAAAGACGATAAATCTAAATTTCTGGCTATGGCTGGCTACACAATAGATAACTGGCAACAACTCGAACATGATCTACGCGCTCAAGTTTTAACGCAACCTGCCGAGGCGATCGAAACAACTCGTTATGGGCAAAAGTATGCCATTCGTGCGTGTCTGCGAGGGATTAATGGCGTTGAACTAAATATCTTAACCATTTGGATGGTTGCAAACGATACAACCAAATTTGTCACCTTAGTGCCAGATCAAGGAGCCAACTCATGAAGGTACAGTACCCTTTATTCTCCCAAGTTGTTTTAGCACAGGACTTACCAGAATACAACCTGAAGCGAGGGAATGTTGCAACAATTGTGGAACATTACCCCATGCCTGAAGGGGAAGAGGACGGGTATAGTCTGGAAGGGTTTGATTTGCCCCATGTGACGGTCGAAGTAGCAGCATCTCAAATTATCCCCATTGCCCAGTGGCAGCAAGAAGAAATGATTTTAGCCAAGTTACGCCAGTTATCTGAAGCGAGGCTGTTGCAATTACAAGATTATCTCGATTTTCTCTTGCAAAAAGAAGAGTCTGAGCATCAGAGTGCTTAAAGCTGTGAATGTTAGTCGAAACTATTAACTAGTCCTGAATGTTTATTTTTAGGTGCTGCATGGCAACTTACACAGTTGATGAAATCCTAAAGTGCTTAGATCAAGCTCATGGAAATCTTGATTTTCCAGGTTTTACTAACATCAATCTTCACATGGCATCTGCTCGAATCACAGGTTTTCGCAGTGATACTCACTGGATTATTGTATTCGAGGAACTCGTAAATTGGTATGGTCTTGCAGGCATCCAACCTGTATTAGCAATCTATGGTTTCAGCAACCGTTCAGACTTAGAAAATGGACTGGTTGAAACTTTATTTCCAGTAGAAATTGAGAACGAGGAAGACTGGAAGCATACAAATGCTTTACATTTGAAGATTCGTGGCGAAGCTTTGACCTTAGATACCCAATCAATCCAACGACATCGGAATTTTGGTTTTGATCTCCTTGTTCACCTACTACCTGAGTACCGCACTAAAATGTTAGCGACTGAAAATGAGCTACAGTTAATTGCGTCGAATGATTTATTACAAGTCATCCAACTAGACAATTGGCATCATCCAGATGTTTTCAGATGGAATCATCAAGCTGATAGGCATTTTCAACCGAGTGATGCTAAGTCAATGCAAATGATTGCTAAAGTTCTTGTTACAGGCGATCCAAACTTTTACAAGCCGTGTGAAGATCCAAATGTTGATTGGCGAAAATGGATGAAATCTTAACAAACAGCTACATGGATTACATATTCCAACATCTTTTAACTTTAGTATTTACTGGATTAAAAAATTAAGGTGGTCGGTGAATAACACTAACCACCTTTTGAGACTTTATTTAACTATTCCTGAATGACCGGGAATATCTGCCAAAGGTTCAAATCTACCATCTAAGTATTTGGCGAGAAACTCTTCTGCGATCGCAAAAAAGTGCAACCGATTTTCTGGTCTGGCAAAACCATGTCCTTCATCTGTGTAAAGTGCATATTGCACTGGTAAACCAGCTTGTTGCATTGCGTTGACAATTTGATCGCTTTCTGATTGTTTCACTCGCGGATCGTTTGCACCTTGACCGATAAGTAAAGGTTTTTGAATCCGGTCAGCGAAAAATAAAGGCGATCGCGATTTCAGAAACTCCTCTTCTGTCTCTAAATTACCAACGCGATGAGAAAGCATTGCCTTCAACGGTTCCCAATAGGGCGGTATAGTTTCTATCAGCGTAATTAGGTTACTTGGCCCCACAATATCCACTGGAGTTTAGACTAAGCCATGCAAAATGACCCAGCAGGGCTGAGTTAATCAGAGACTTAGCAAAAGTATGAATAATCTTAGGTATTAAAC